>JANYDB010000076.1 GCA_025359985.1 Burkholderiales bacterium
TTGGAACCCCGACTATCATGGGCGTAAGTGGCACGCCAGCGGTTAACAAAATATACGCCGATGATCGACATCGCCGCCGCAATCATCACTTGCACCCAAACATCGCCGCTAAAGTAAGCAACAGCCGCCGCAGCGAGAGCGGCGACACCGATCACCAATAAATAAAATGTGCCGGTCATGAGCTCGGCCATAATCAATACAAAACCTGCGATTGCCCACATCAGATAAGCGGCCATGCCTTCTCCTTCGTTCGATTTAATTGACTGCAATAATTGTTGTTACAAGACTACCGCGAGCATATGACTATTTTGCGCACATGACATGACAGCGACTGCGCATCAAGTACGCATGAACTCCACACTAACTCCACATCAGCCGCCTAATAAATCGCGCACCCGTTTAGCCTCATCAGTAGACAGGGTTTGTGCCCGCGCGCCTGCACTCAAGCGACGCCGCGAACGGCCCAGCCACCATAGCAATCCACCGCCACCCAGCAGCAATGCGAATGGCCCAAACCAGAGTAGGTAAGTTTTTAATTCAAGCGGCGGACGATACAACACAAAATCCCCATAGCGAGCGCGCAAATGGGCTTTGATTTCCTCATCCGATTTACCCGATTCAGCCAGCAGCCTCACCTCGCGTCGTAAATCGCCGGCTAGTCCGGATGGCGATTCCGCCAAAGTCTGGTTTTGACAAACCAGGCAACGCAATTCTTTTTCAAGCTGCTTTAATCGCGCTTCGAGTGCGGGCGACATCGGCGCCATGGGCGGGGTCGGTGCAGGGCCAGAAGGCTCGGCCATGGCCGGTAGCGGACGGCCAAGCAAGACAAGCAACCCAACCAACACCGGCGCCAGCAACACTAATCGCCAAATCGAACTCAAGCCTGGACGGGCATTTTCAGGCATTTTCACCTCAAACTCCGCTCCCAGCAATGAGTTTGTCTTTTTAAATGGCGCGGTCATCGTAGTCATCGCGGTCATATCAAGGCGTCTTTTTTAAATCACGAATCAGCGGCAATAAAGTGTCGCGCATCGCCACCGCATCCAATGGCCCGGTGTGCTTGTAGCGAATCGTCCCGGCCTGATCAATGACAAAGGTTTCAGGCGCACCATAAACACCAAAATTAATCGCCACGCGGCCATCAATATCGCTCACAGATAATTTATAAGGATCACCATATTTTGCCAGCCATGCCCGTGCATCTTCAGGCTTGTCTTTCCAGCTCAGGCCGATAATCGGCACGATTTGCAACTGCGCTAATTCATTCAACACCGGATGCTCATAACGACACGACACACACCATGAACCCCACACATTGAGCAGCCATACCTGGCCTTTCATATCCGCTGCCGACAAGGTTTTATCGGGCTGCTGCAATTGCGGCAGGCTGAATTCGGGCACCGGTTTATTGATGAGCACCGAGGGTAAATCGCGCGGGTTCAGGCTCAGGCCGCGCCATAAAAACCAGACCAGCCCAAAGAAAATAATCAGCGGCAAAAAATAGCGCCATGCGCGCACCCAGACACCGGTTGAAGCAGCAGCGGCGGTGGCGGGTTTACTGCCTTCCACGGCTTCGATGGATTTTTTCTCGTCCATCAATCAATCCCCAGCAATGGGTTGTGTTGGGATGGTCGAGCCGGGCGCTGGCGTTACCACCGGTTGGATAGCCGCTGGCTGCTTAACTTTCAGCCGATAGCGCTTGTCCAAAATCGCCAGCAATCCGCCCAGCGCCATGAACAAGCAGCCAAACCATATCCAATCTATAAATGGCTTCACATAAATCCGCACGCCCCATGCACCATCGGTAGCGCCTTCGACTGGCTCACCAAGCGAAACATAAAGATCGCGGGTAACGCCGGGATCAATAGCCGCTTCCGTCATGGTTTGACCAGAGGCAAAATAAGTGCGTTTTTCAGGGGTCATTACCTCCACTAATTTGCCGTTTCGGCTCACCTCAAAACGACCCGTGACGGCCTGATAATTCGGCCCTGCTTTTTCGCCTAACGAAATAAATTTAAATTCATAGCCGCCTTCCTGGGCGATCGCGCCGGGCGCCATGCGTATATCACGCTCGACCTCATAACCTTTCACCATCGTCACCCCGATCACAAACACCGCAATACCGATATGCGCGATATGCATGCCGTAAAACGAGGGACTGTTGGCGGTAATTTTTGCGGCGAAACCTAACTGCGGCGCGATCCTTAACCGATGCATCACGGCACTCAGAGTCGACGCGATAATCCATACAGCGAGGGTGAGGCCGAGCGCAATCCAGAACGTTAATTTACCCAACATCAGCGGTATCCCGATACCAGCAACCAGCGCAATGGCTGCCGCCCATTTCAGTCGCAGCGCAAGTTCCGGCAAGGTCGCATTACGCCAGCGCGAGACCGGACCAATAGCCATTAAAAACAAGGCAGGCAACATCACAATACCAAAAATTAAATCAAAATAAGGTGGGCCAACCGAAATTTTTCCGTAACCCAATGCATCCATAAACAAGGGATACAACGTGCCGAGTGCCACCACCAACATCGCCACCACCATCAAAATATTATTTGCCAGTAAAAACGATTCACGCGAGGTCGGCGAAAAAGCGCCGGGCACTCGCGCCAGCCCCAGCTTGGATGCGCGCCATGCATAAAGCGCCAGCGATGAGCCAATCACAATCACCAGAAACCCCAAAATGAATACCCCGCGCTTAGGATCCGTCGCGAACGCATGCACGCTGGTCAGCACGCCCGAGCGGACCAGGAACGTACCGAGCAAAGATAACGAAAACGCGATGATCGCCAACAGCACTGTCCAGCTTTTGAAAATACCGCGCTTCTCGGTGACGGCAAGCGAATGAATCAGCGCTGTACCCACCAGCCAAGGCATGAATGATGCGTTTTCAACCGGATCCCAGAACCACCAACCGCCCCAGCCCAGCTCATAGTAGGCCCAGGCGCTACCCAAACAAATCCCGATGGTTAGAAAAATCCACGCGGCCGTTGTCCAAGGTCGCGACCAACGTGCCCAGGTGGCATCAAGCTTGCCACCCAGCAATGCCGCCACCGCGAACGCGAACGCGACCGAGAACCCCACATAGCCCATATACAACATCGGCGGGTGAATGATCATGCCCGGATCCTGCAGTAGCGGATTTAGATCACGACCTTCAGCCACCGCCGGCAGCAAGCGATCAAACGGATTCGAGGTCATCAACATAAAGAGCAGAAATCCCACCGCAATCAAGCCCATCACCGCGAGCACCCGGGCGATAACTTCCAGCGGCAAATTTTTAGACAACAGCGAGACCGCAAATGTCCATCCCCCCAGCATCAATACCCACAGCAGTAACGAGCCTTCATGAGAGCCCCAGCTTGCCGTGATGCGATAGTGAACCGGCAATTGGGTGTTTGAATTAGCGGCCACGTTTTGCACCGAAAAATCGCTGACGATAAATGAATACACCAGGCAGGCAAATGCGAACGCAATAAATAAAAACTGCCCCTGCGCCAACGGCCGTGCGAGCGACATCAGTCGGCCATCTTGACGGAACGCACCCACCAGCGGCACCACCCCGAGCGTGATCGCCAGGCACAGTGCCAGGATGAGAGAGAAATGACCGAGTTCAGGAATCATGTTAATTCAGGAATCATGTTAAATATCCGTGGGGTTTGTTTGCGCGCTAAGGATGAGTGAATAGTGAATGGTGAATGAGCGTTTTTAACGTTTGTCGGGCGTCTGTGTCACCACCGCTTTTTGTCCCGCAAACACCTTGCCTTCAATAGGATGCCCGGCTTTTTTGAGCGCCTCAGCAGCTTCTGGCGGCATATAATTTTCATCGTGTTTAGCCAGTACTTCAGAGGCACGAAACACCCCGTCAGCACCCACCTTGCCTTGTGCCACCACGCCCTTACCTTCCTTGAACAAGTCGGGCAGGATGCCGGTGTAGCTGACAGGAATCGTCTGCACGGTATCGGTCACCGCAAACTTGACCGTCAAGCCATCAGGCTGGCGTTGAAGGCTGCCCGCCGTCACCAAACCGCCCAGCCGAAACACACGATCCTGCGGCGCTTTGTGCTGGGCAACCTCGCTCGGCGTAAAGAAAAACACCAGATTGGAATTGAACGCGCGCAACACCAGCGTAACCGCCACGGCGATGACCAATAACCCAATCGCAATCCACATAAACCGCTTGTAACGTGCTTTCATTATTTCACTCTGCTTTCATACTGCTTTAGCTTATCTGTCATTAACTTGCCGATCAACGCGGCTGTCATTTATTTGATGCCGAATGCGCAATGTACGCAACCGCAGCAAGGTGATCTCAACTACGATCGCCAACGCCACCGCGCCAAATGAGCCCCAAACAAACATGGCCCGCCCGTCCATCGAAAAAAAATCGTTCCAGCTCATATGCGCACTTTCATCGCGTGAGTTGCCGCTTGTCTTGCGTGTTCAGCGTGTTCAGCCAGTTGGCTGCACCGCCATTTTCAAGTTCACGTTCAATGATGATGGCGCGGACTCTCGCCAGCGCAACTGCAATCGCATACATCCAACAGGCCAGCGCCATCACCAGCATACCGAGCGCCATCATCGACGCCATCTTCGAGCCGGACGTAACCGATACCGACGCACCCTGATGCAGCGTGTTCCACCATTTAACCGAGAAATAAATAATCGGCACATTCACCGAACCCACAATAACCAGCAAAGCGCCCGCTTTATCGGCGCGTTTTTTATCCTCGATTGCATGCGTGAGTGCAATATAGCCAACATATAAAAATAACAAAATCAGAGTTGAGGTCATGCGCGCATCCCACACCCAATAAGCACCCCAGGTGGGCTTGCCCCATAGCGCACCCGTCCATAATGCGAGCACCGTAAACATCGCGCCAGTCGGCGCCAAAGCCTCCATCATCATCGATGAAAGCCGCGCATTAAAACTCAGCGCCATCACACCATAAGCGGCCATCACCAGGTAAATAATCATTGCCATCCATGCCGTCGGGACGTGAATAAAAATAATCCGGTAAACCTCGCCCTGCTGAAAATCCGGCGGCGCCAGATACAAGCCTAAATACAAACCCACCGCGGCTAGCATCGCCGCCAGCACCGCAAACCACGGTATCAACCTGCCGGCAAGCGGATAAAAAGTTGCGGGCGAAGCGTACTTGTAAATATTCATCGGTAAATTCTCACCATGCCCACACTTTGTTTCATGACATCAATCCAGCGAAATTTTAACAGCCGCAGCGACCGCAAACGGCGTGGTCAACCCGCCGATTAATAACCCAGCGCCCAACAGCGATAAATTGGCGCCGTAATCCAGCCCAGCTGCCACCGTCTCAACCGCACCTGCGCCGAAAATCAGCACCGGAATATAAAGCGGCAAAATCAATAGCGCCACCAGTATCGAGCCGCCGCGCACTCCCAGCGTCAGCGCGGCTCCAATCGCGCCGAGCATCGACAGTATGGGCGTTCCCAATATAAGACTCGCCACCAACACCCCAAGTTCACGACTATCGAGGCCAAACTGCAAGCCGAGCAAAGGCGCAATCAGCGCCAACGGCAATCCGCTTACCAGCCAATGCGCCCCCATTTTACCGGCGACCATCACCGGCAAGGGAAACGGTGAGAGCATCAATTGTTCCAACGTACCGTCCTGATAATCGCTGGCAAACAGACGCGGCAGCGTGAGCAATACCGACAATAGCGCAGCCACCCAAACCACCCCCGGCGCAATGCGCTTCAGTAATGCAGTTTCAGGCCCTATCGCCAATGGGAACAAACTGACCACGACAACAAAAAATACCAGCGCCTGAATCACCTCTCCTTTGGAGCGAAACGCGAGCCGTGTGTCCCGCGCAATGGCGCGCATAAAGCCTTGCTCAGGAGCGACTTCTGCTTCGCCCGGATCGCCTTTTCCGCTCTGAACTGGCCCAAGAGCTACGTCTGGCGCGGACTTCAAGCCGACGCCCGCAACTTAAGCTCACTTGACGTGCCCTGCAATGGCATCGTTAAATGGCTGGCGATACACGCCATGCCGCCACCTGCCAGATGCCGATTCACGATCCCCGCAAACAACTCAACGCCTTCCGCATCAAGCGCATTGGTAGGCTCATCCAGCAGCCAAAATGGCTTATCGACCAGCATCAGCCGCGCTAGACCGATACGGCGTTTCTGGCCTTGCGATAGTTTACGTGCCAGCAAATGACGCTGCGACAACAAGCCCACCCGATCTAGGGCGTGCAAGATTGTTGCTGGACTCAAAGCCGCGCTGGCCACACCATCAATGCGCAACGCATCCTGCAAGTTTTCAAGCGCGCTCAACTCGTCTTTGATGGCGTTGGCATGCGCAACATAGAACAGCAAACGTCGTGAGGTGATCGCCAGCGGCTTGAGGCATTGTTGATTCCAGAATAGCGCGCCCGCGTCTGGCGTCGTAAAGCCGGCCAGCACCCGCAACAAGCTGGTCTTGCCGCTGCCATTGGCACCGCGCAGAATGAGCGCTTCGCCGCGCCGCAGCTGAAACGACAGATCCTTGAACAGACCGCGCGGGCCGCGACTAAGCGATAAACCTTCAGCACGAAATTCATCCGCGCCCAGGTCACGAGCTACTGCGGAAGATGCCAATTACGGCACCCAACGTGACAGGCTGATAGTTAAATTTTTTGCACCGGGCGCATTGGGCTTAACCGAGAGACTTTGCCCGCTAAAATCACCGGGCTGTAGAGTGGTATTGCCGGATTTTGAAATCCTCGCCTCGATTGTTACCTCGGCAAATGACGATAAATTCATACCCGGAGCCATCGCCATCGCGTCGGTCAGCGTAAACACATACGGCCATTTTTGCGGTGCGGGAATGCGCAAAACCGCCAGCGGCATGCGCGGTGGATTGGCACCACCCGCTGCACTGGCCGCACGCGCGAGGACAAACAAGGTATCGCCTGGCGCAATACTGGCGGCGAGTTCGGGTGTAATCGTGACGCTGCCTGATACCGCAGCAACTGACGGTGCTGACAATGGTGGTGGGCCGTTAGTTGCCGTCCCTGCTGGTGCGGCCGCCATCTCGGCAGGTTTACCCATAACCTCGACAATAATGGCCTCCACCTCACGATAGTCGTCAGAATCTTTTGCGATTAGTGTCTTTAATTTTTGCCAATGCTTTAGCGATTCTGCCCGATTCCCCAGCCGCATTTCTGCAGTTCCTGCCAACGCGAGCACTTTGAGATTATTGCCATCCCGCTTTAAAGCTTGTTGAATCAGCTGATAAGGCTTGCCGTCAAAGCGCCCTTCCTGCGTCATCACCAGCACATCGGCGTAATCGGCCATCAATTGGGCGTCGTTGGGTAGCAGTTTGAGTGCGCGCTCGTAAGCCTGCGCTGCCTCAGGGTAGCGACCCAGCGCGTTTTGTGAACGCGCCAGTAAAATCCAGCCTTTCGGATCACCCGGCTGATCATTCATTTTTTTCGCGAGGCTGTCCACCATGGCGAGAATTTGTTTGTCCGACAGTGGTGCCTCGGTCTTGGCGCTGGCATTGGGGTTGGGGTTGGGGTTAGCATTATCAGCCGCGCCGCCAAGAGATTTGGCGGTGGTCAACGAGTCCTTGTTTAACGTCTGCAAAGCCTGCGGTGCGCCCCATGCTAGATAACCCAGAATCGCCACCACCGGAATAAACATTGCCAAACAAATCGCGACGATCCATGAATGCTTTTCACGAGCCGCTGCAGACGCGACCTCAACTGGCCCAATCGTGGCAACCGGCACCTCTTCCAACACCCGCTGGCTTAGTTCAGCAAGCGCCACATCACGCTCTTCAGCCGAGATCAAACCACGCGCGACATCGTCGTCAAGCTCCTGTTTGTGTGTGCGAAAAATGGCGATATTGCTGTATTCATCCGATATTGGCACAGTCGAGGCGAGGCGAGGCCGTAGCAACGGCACGAGCACAAAAGATAGCGCAATCGCCAGCATCAGTGCTGCCGCAAGAAAAAATATAATCACAGGTTACCTAAATGACAAATTCGAAAGTATTTACCAACTATCGACTGGCGCTCATTGAAGCATTCCAAATTATAGCCTGCCACTCCCTACTGCAACATGGTGTTGTGTAGCGGTAAGGCAGCGAGCCATGAGCAATATTCAAACCTCTGGCAAATTATGACATTTTGCCATTTTCTGGCTCCCTCAATCAGGGTAGTTGAGCGCACTAAACGATTAACTGCACTGTTATTTTAAAAATTTTCTGCGCTTTTCCTATATAGTTTCCCAAACAAAATAAAAGCATCACAGCATTACTGGCAGGGCGCGCAAAATGCACAGGGGCATAGTGGGTTAGGGCTATGCGAAACGAGTAAATATCTTCCATGAAATCGAGCGGAGACGATCGCAGCATTGGTCTTTGGATCTGCACGAAGATATGCCAGACACGATTCGCTGGTTTATGCATAAATTGGGCGCAAGAGACGAAGTATGAGACATCGCACTTTTCTCGAATACCAACGCTATCGGCACCTTAAATTAGCCACGGCTTTAACGCTTGCGGCGATCGTAGTTTATGCCTGGTTCAGTTCTCCAGTTGGTCGTTATGGCGGCACGCTGACTGGCTATGCGCTGGGTACAATCGGCGCATTACTCATCGTCTGGTTAATGTGGCTTGGCATCCAGAAGCGTCGTTACCGCGCCAACGCCAATGGTTTAAAAGGTTGGGTATCGGCCCACATATACCTTGGCACAAGCCTGATCGTTATTACCACCCTGCACACCGGATTTCAGGTTGGTTGGAATGTGCACACCCTCGCTTATGTATTGATGCTGGTGGTTATTTTTTCAGGCTTTTTTGGGGTGTACGTGTATCTGCGCCTGCCACGCCTGATGACTGAAAACATGGGTGAGGACACGCTTGACAGCGTCATTCTTAAAATTGCCGATGTGGATCAAGACATCCGACGCGTCGCGATGGCGATGCCAGACGACGTGACGCGCATGGCAGAAGCATCCATCCAGCGCACCCGGATTGGCGGCGGGGTACTGGCGCAGTTCCGTGATCAGCCCGCAGCTTGCCCCACTCGGCAAGCCGTAGGCTTTCTTGAGGAAGCCGGCAAGACGCTAAAGGGCGATGACCAGCAACGCAATCACGAGCTTTATTCGCTGATGCTGCGCAAGAAAAAACTAGTGGCACGCGCGCGTACCGATATTCGCTTTAAAGCGGCGCTCACTTTATGGCTTTATATCCATGTGCCGATTTCATTCGCCCTGCTCGCGGCTTTAAGTGCGCATATCATCTCAGTATTTTTTTACTGGTAGGCGCTAAGCTCATGCCACCGACGCCGCCATCTCTATGAAAATCCGGCTTACCCAACTCACACGCAACCGCCGGGGGCAGGCGATACTGACCGAGCAGACGCTCCAATCAGATCCCTTCAGAATTGGCCGCGGTGCCGATTGCAAGCTGCATTTACCTGACCCGCGGATCGCACTTCACCACGCCACTATCGGCCTGAGCGATGACGCTAACGGCTTCATTGAGGCGGCAGCCGGCACCATCAAAATTGATGGCCACTTTGAACGCTTTATGCGATTAAAAACCGGTCAAAAAATTCGCATTGGCCCATTTGAAATTGTGGTGTTGCTCACGCCACCAAGTCACGACTTGGCGTTATCTGTAGAGCTCATAGAGCCGCTCAAAGATGATCTAGCCGATGTGCGCGCCAACCTTCGCACCGGCTTGTCGGGAACTTGGCTTTCCAAGCGAGCCCTGTCGTGGATTACGGCATGGACAGTATTGTTGATTTTTTTGATATGGCCGGTGATGAATGCACTCGACAGTCATGAACGCGAAGCCAATGCCAAACGCAGCATCCCGCCGGATGCCTCATGGAATCCCGGTGCGCTTGCCTCAGCACACCACAGCTTTGGTCGCGATTGCGCCCAGTGTCACGACACGCCTTTTGTGCAGACCCAAAATGCGCAATGTGAAAGCTGCCATAAATCTATTGGCTGGCATTTTGCCTTGAATACCAAGGAGGCCAAAGCGCTTCATGAATCGGTATTTATGCAGTCTGCAGACGCCTCGCGCTGCGCATCGTGCCATCGCGATCATAAAGGTCCGCTGGGTCTGGTTCGGCAAGATTCACCGCTTTGCACCCAGTGTCACGCTGATTTAAAAACCCGCCACCCGGAGACGAGCTTGCCTAATGTGGCCGATTTCGACCACGACCATCCGGCGTTCAAGCTATCCTTGCTGATGCCCGGCAAAATCGGTAAAGATGCGGTGTTGCGGCTTGCCCAAGATAGCCCGATTATTGAAACCTCCAACCTCAAATTTCCACACGACATTCACCTAGCCCCCAAAGGCCTGCGAGGGCCAAATGGCAAAGTGACCATGGACTGCAAGAATTGCCATGTACCGGATGAAGAAGGCATCCGCTTCAAGCCCACAGCAATGAAACAGCATTGTCAGGATTGTCATTCACTTGAATTTGAACCTAAAGCAAGTCATCGTCAGGTGCCGCATGGCAATGTGGCAGAAGTGATGACAACGCTTAATGAGTTCTACGCACAGGCGGCGTTAGCCGATACGCCGATAGATGTGGTGGTGCAAGACGGTGTGCGTCGCCCCGGTGTACGACCAATGACTGCACAGCGTCAATCGGCGCTGGCATGGGCAACGCAAAAAGCCCAAACAACAGGTCGCGAATTGATGGAGGATCGAGTTTGTTTTACGTGCCACGAAATCAGCAAGGTCAGTGACACTGAAAATAAGATCCAGAGCCCGTCCTGGAAAATTGCACCTGTGGCTATTACGCAGCACTGGTTGCCCAAATCACGTTTTTCACATAGCAAACATAACACCCATGAATGCAGCTCATGCCACCAAGTGCAGACTTCAAAAGTAAGCGGCGATATTGCTATTCCGGATATTTCGAAATGCCGCGAATGTCATGGCGGCAACGCGACCGCCGTCGATAAAGCGCCGGGCACTTGCGAGACCTGTCACGGCTTTCATGTCGGCGGCCCCAAAAGTGGCACGCCAGTATTGCTGCCGGGCGGACTTCCTTACGATCCTAAACACAAAGCCGCGCAAAAAGTCGTCGGCATTTATCCACCTAGCAAGTCAGCGCTTCATCCATGAAGCGCTGGTTCATGACAGTGGCGGCATGTGCACTATTGACGATCCCGGCATGCGGCGGGGGGGGGAGCGGAGGGATCGAGGTTTGTGTCGGCAGTTGTACACCGCCACCCACGACGGTTGATTTTTTAACCGCGAGTGAAGTGGAGCGTATTATCGCGCAGGCCGCCCATGAGGCTAATGCGCGTCGTGCTCCGGCAACGATTGCAGTGACCGACCGGGTCGGCAATGTGCTCGGCGTATTTCGGATGGCGGGTGCACCCGCCAACTTTCGGATCACCAGCAATAGGGGTGTGGCGGGTGGCCTCGAAAACATCGACATCCTGCCAGATACCTTTGCTGCAATCACCAAGGCCATCACAGGCGCTTATCTATCATCAAACGGAAACGCATTTTCAACCCGCACGGCTAGCCAGATTGTGCAGCAGAATTTTAATCCCCGCGAAATCAATCAGCCGTCCGGCCCACTCTATGGGGTGCAGTTTTCGCAACTTTCATGCTCGGATTTAATGCGCCGTGATACCGACGGCGCGGTAGGACCCAAGCGTTCGCCGCTCGGGCTGGCGGCTGATCCGGGAGGATTGCCGTTATATAAAAATAATCGGCTCGTCGGCGGCGTGGGCGTCATCGCCGACCAGGTGTATGGCCTTGATCCCGACATCACAGATATTGATCAGGATGTCGATGAGCTGATCGCGGTGGCAGCCAGCACAGGCTTCGCCGCGCCGGACGATATTCGCGCCAATCGTATCACCGCGGATGGTCGCACGCTGCGTTTTGTGGATAGCGAAGCGTTACTCTCCACGCCTTTACAGGCACCCGCATTTACAGCGCTTAACGGCAATGTGCCCGTCGTGGCAGGATTCTTTAACGGCGTCATAAAGGCGGGCACCTCATTCGGCAATGCGCAATCCGGATTTCGCGCCGATGCAGGGGTATTGGCGTCACAAAATGCGTTTATCCTGGTTGATGCTACCAACACCAATCGCTACGCGCCACGCCCCGGCACCGACAACTTGATGACCACGACCGATGCCACCACCATCATGATTGAGGCACTCAAGGTCGCCAATCGCGCGCGCGCGCAAATCCGCCGACCGTTGGGTTCACAGGCACAAGTCACCATCACTGTAGTGGATAGCAACGGTGAGGTGTTGGCGTTAGCGCGCACCCCAGACGCGCCGGTTTTTGGCACGGATGTGGCGCTGCAAAAAGCGCGCTCTGCGTTATTGTTTTCGCACCCTTCCGCTGCAGCCGAAATCGCCGCCTTGCCGCCCGTACAATATATTGGCGCGGGCGGTAACGCGGTTGCATTGTTTCGCACTTTTCCTCAATACATCGCGGCCACCAAAACGTTTTTCAACAATCCTGCCATGCTCAGTAATGGCATCGCGTTTTCCAATCGCGCGATTGGCAATATTTCCCGGCCACTATTCCCCGATGGCATTAGCGGTGCGCCAGCGGGGCCGTTCTCGACTCCTCATTCAAACTGGAGCCCGTTCCATCTAGGGCTTCAACTTGATCTTGCTTACAACGCCATTATTGCGGCTGCGAGCGGACCTGCCGCAGTAGGCTGTACCGGGCTCGCGCGCGCAAAAAATGGCATCCAGATTTTTCCCGGCGCGGTGCCGATTTATCGCGACAATAGGCTGGTCGGCGCGATCGGCGTATCGGGTGACGGGGTTGATCAGGACGATATGGTGGCCTTTCTTGGATTAGCCAACGCGGGCAAAGTATTGAACAATGGTATTCAAAATGCACCCCCCGCCATTCGCGCCGACACGCTGCAACCGGGCGGCGGCGGAACAGGTACAAGACTGCGTTACGTGCAATGCCCGCAGGCACCGTTCAACAACTCGACTGAACAAAATGTGTGTGAGGGCCTGTGACATGAGTCACCGGTGCCACATCCATTTGCTCATCATGCTGTTGCTCAACATGACCCAGACGGTTTGTGATGCCCAGCAAGCAGGCCCTGTGCATACTAACCCTGAAAAATCAACCGTCCCATCCGCCCGCGACATAGCAGAAACGGTGGAGCCAGCTGAATCTGTTGAGCGGGCGCGCCCCCAAGCTAGCTCACAGGGCAAACCCCTGAAGTATGCGCTACCGCCGATTGATCCCCAACAGGTACGCCCGCCTTCGCCGCTTGCGCCACGCACATCTGTTTCGGTACCGGATCGCTGGCGCATCATGGAAAGTTTAGGGAGACCTACGACCCCTTGGTTTGACCCTTATAACCATAACGTCTGGAAAGGTGACAAACCCTTTGCGGCGTTTGCAAAATGGGGGCCTGACTGGTTTTTAGCCCTTTCCGCCATTTCAGATTCGCTCATCGAAAGCCGCCGCCTGCCCACGCCGGTTGGTGCGCAATCGACCGCGCGCTCTGGCAATAACGATGTGTTTGGCCGAGCAAGGCAAACACTATTGGTTGAAACAGTGATCCTGTCGGCGAGTGTGATTAAGGGTGATACAACCTTCAAACCGCCTGATTATGAATTTCGTTTCGTGCCGGCCCTGCAAATCAATCATGCTAGGTTTGAAGAGCTACGCGGCATTAACGCAAATCCGCAAGCAGGCAAAACGCGCACCGACAGCTATATTGGTATTCAAGAATTATTTGGCGATGTTCACTTGCGCAATGTGTCAGATCAGTTTGATTTTGATTCGCTGCGGTTCGGCATTCAGCCATTTCAGTCAGACTTTCGCGGCTTCCTGTTTCAGGATGTGCCGATTGGGGTCAGGCTGTCTGGCATCCGCGACAACAATCAATGGCAGTACAACTTGGCCTATTTTCGCCGTCTGGAAAAAGACACCAACAGTGGTTTAAACGATATCAGTCAGCGCCTGCGTCGCGATGATTTGTTTGTGGCCAATGTGTACCGTCAGGATTTCCCGGTGCCAGGCCACACCACGCAGGTGACGATAATTCACAACATCAACCACGAAGCTGCAACGGACTACTACGACAACAATGGCTTCCTGGTGCGCCCCGCCGTGCTGGGCGATGTACGGCCACACAACTATCGAGTTACCTATCTGGGGCTGAACGGCGATGGTCACTTTGGGCGGTGGAATTTAACCTCGTCGTTCTATGTCGCGTTGGGTACCGATGAACGCAATCCCTTGGCGCAGCAACCGCAAACAATTCGCGCCGGTTTTGCTGCGGCCGAATTATCACGGGATTTTGACTGGCTCAGAATTCGCGGTAATGCCCTCTTTGCCAGCGGTGACAAAAACCCGTTCGATAACAAGGCCACTGGTTTCGATGCCATTCTGGAAAACC
Organism: Burkholderiales bacterium; assembly: GCA_025359985.1. Lineage (GTDB taxonomy): Bacteria > Pseudomonadota > Gammaproteobacteria > Burkholderiales > Usitatibacteraceae > UKL13-2. The sequence goes on from JANYDB010000076.1 coordinate 14,412, forward strand.
CGCAGTTTGCAGGTGCGGATACCAGCTTCTTTATTCGGCAGGCTGTACCGCTGATCGGCGGTGGCGGTGTTGCCCTGTCGGGACGCAATGGTATTTTGCCTTCGCTACGTTCATCCAAAGATCAGGGCCAATCCAATTTTGTGAATCCCGGCCTGCGTCTGATTGGCGTGGGCGCCGATGCCGATCTAACCCCGCAAATCCGGGTGTTGGGCAACATTTCCAAACTGGATTTTATGAATACCTCATCTTTAAGCGTGCTGCGCAATCAGCAGATCACGTCGAAAGATTTGGGCGTAGATATATCGGCGGGCATCCAGGTTCGCCCCTTCATGACGCAAAATATTGTGTTCAACGCCTCAGCCGCAGCGTTGCTGCCAGGACGCGGACTGAAACTGCTGTATGACGAAAACAAGCGCGGGCCGCAGTATTCACTGTTAGCCAATTTAGTGTTGACATATTGAAAACGAATATGCTTTCACTTACACCATCGCAAACCATAAAACCACTCAGGATCATGCTTTTTAAAAAGAGCCCCTTGGTTGCCGCGTTATTGCTTCTTTCAATATTGCCCGCGGTTGTACTGACGTTATTTTTCTCAAAACCTGCCGATGCTTCATCGCTGGCAAAAACGGTTTCTCCTATTTATTCTGCAACACCGGCCGCCCCCGCTCGTCAATCAGTAATGGATGCGAATCAGAAATCTTTTGGCTGCGTGACCTGCCACACCAGCACCGACCGCCATACCATGCACGCCAATCCTGGCGTGGTGCTGGGATGCACGGATTGCCACGGTGGAGATTCAGCAGTATTAAAACCAAACGGCACAGCATACGACTCAAGCCATCACAGCGGCACTAGCAGAAACAGCAGCAGCTATAGCATTGCCATAGCGCACGCTCATGTGCTGCCCAAATTCGACAAGGCATGGAATTACCCGTCTAGCGCTAACCCTGAACGCACCTACACACTCATTAATAAAGAAACAAAAGAGTTTGTGCGCTTCATGAATCCGGGTGATCTGCGCGTCGCTCGGGATGCCTGCGGCGCGTGCCATTTGGAAACGGTACAGGCGGTTGAAAGAAGCCTTATGTCATCGAGCGCCATGTTGTGGGGCGGGGCGTCTTACAACAATGGCATCCTGCCGTATAAGCGCTACATTCTGGGCGAAGCGTATACCGACGCCGGTCAACCTGCGATCATCAAAAATCCGATAACGGTTACTGCCCCCATGACCCGCATGGGCATCCTGCCATCACTCGCCCCGTTGCCCGCCTGGGAGACTGTGCCACCGGCTGATGTGTTCCGCGTATTTGAGCGTGGCGGACGTGTGATCAATTCACAGTTTCCGGATATCGGGCTGCCCAATAACACCGGGGCGCTGCAAAAATTGGACGAGCCAGGGCGTACGGATACCAAGCAATCCAATCGCGGGCCGGGTACAGGCAGCAGAATTGCCGTGCCGCTGATTAATATTACCAAGACGCGTTTGAACGACCCGCATCTCTGGTTCCTTGGCACCAATGAACAACCCGGTGATTATCGCTCGTCCGGTTGCACCGCTTGCCACACTATTTATGCGAATGATCGCGACCCCCAGCACAGCGGACCCTATGCAAAATTTGGTCATGATGGCAAAACCCAAACCAACGATCCGACAATTCCCAAGGATCAATCCGGCCATCCGCTCAAGCATGAATTTACTCGCGCCATTCCCTCATCGCAATGCATGGTTTGTCATATGCATCAGCCGAATGTGTTCGTCAATTCGTTTTATGGCACAACCATGTGGGATTACGAATCCGATGCGCCCAGCATGTGGCCGAAAAAACAAAAATATCCGACTGCCCAGGAAGTGCGCGAAATTTTGAATCGCAACCCCGAAGAAGCGGCGACCCGCGGACTATGGGGAGATAAGGAATTTTCCAAAAATGTTTCCGCGCTTAATCCAACCTTGAAGGACACGCAGTTTGCGGACTATCACGGTCACGGTTGGAACTTCCGTAAAATTTTCAAGCGTGATCGCAAGGGCACATTGCTGGATAAAGAAAACAAACCGGTGGCTGATACCGATCCTAAAAAATTTGATAAGGCAGTACACCTCACTTCGATTCATCTTGAACGGGGGATGCACTGTGTTGACTGCCACTTTTCTCAGGACGGGCATGGCAATGGCCACATATATGGAGAAGTCGCCGCTGCTATCGAGATTGATTGCGCGGATTGTCATGGCACCGCTGATCAATACCCGACGCTGTTTAGTTCCGGCCCTGCGGCTCAACCGGGTGGACGCGATTTAAAGTTATTGCGCACTCAGGATGGCCGGGCGCGCTTTGAATGGCGCGAAGGTAAGCTGTTTCAGCGTGCCGCACTTGATCCCAATAAAGAATGGGAAATGAGCCTGGTGAAAGACAGCGTCACCGCTGGCCATCCTAAATACAACGAGAAAGCCGCACGCGCTAAGCTCATGCATGCGGGCGCATCGGGCCGGGATGGGCATTGGGGGCCGGGCACAGCAGATACGAATAGTCCAGCGACTTCCGGGAAAGCACCAACCCTGGCGCATGCCAATGAAAAAATGACCTGCTACACCTGCCACCTTTCATGGACGACTTCATGTGCTGGCTGTCACTTGCCTATTCAGGCCAATGCGAAAACCGAACGCCTGCATTACGAAGGTGGCGAGACCCGCAATTACGCGACCTATAACCCGCAGGTCGCGCGCGACGATATGTTTCAACTAGGTATTCATGGTGAAGTAAAAGGCTCGCGCATTACGCCGGTACGTTCAAGCTCGGCACTGATACTTTCTTCCACCAATGCAAATCGTGAAAAAATTTATATTCAGCAGCCACCGATTTCAGCCGCGGGCTTTTCATCCCAGGCGTTTGCGCCCCACTACCCGCATACCGAACGCACTACCGAAACCAAGACCTGCTCTGATTGCCATGTCAGCCGCGCGAATGATAACAACGCGATCATGGCGCAACTACTATTGCAAGGCACTAACTTCGTCAATTTTGTCGGCTATAACGCCTGGGTCGGGTCGAGCAAACATGTAGAAGCGGTGAAGGTCACCGAGTGGGACGAGCCGCAAGCCGTGATCGGCAGCTACCTTCATCAATACGCCTATCCGGACTGGTTTAGAGATCATGAAAAACGCAGCCTGCAACTACCCGAGGCGCACTCGCACCGCACCCGTGGTGAAGCACGCTGTTTAACCCTGCGTGGAGAGTATCTTTTTGTCGCAGAAGGCGCCGGTGGCTTCCGTGTTTACGATGTGGCGAATATTGCCAACAAAGGTGTATCGCAGCGCATTATCAGCGCCCCATTTTCACCGCTGGGGCAAGACGCACATATCGCTAGTACCAATGCGACCTGCATGGCCTTGCCCACCAATCAGCCGATTGCTCCGGAGCGCAATAAAGGTGAGTTGATGCGAGTGACGAATCAGGAACAGCCATTTCATCCGATATACCACTATGCGTTTGTGGTGGATGCAGCGGAAGGTTTAATTGTCGTCAATGTGGATACCTTCGCCGATGGTGAGCCGCGCAATAATTTTTTAAGCCGTGCGATTACGTGGAATGAAAACAATGTCCTCAAAGGTGCGCGGCACATTACGCTCGGCGGCTACTACGCTTACATCGCCACCGATGCAGGTCTGGTGGTACTGAACCTGAATGATCCGCTCAAGCCCGCAGTGGCGGCAACCCTGGCTTTGACAGATATGCGTGCATCAGCGCTGCAGTTCCGCTACCTGTTTGCGACCACCGCCAAGGGGCTGGAGGTAATTGATGTAACCAGTCCCGAAGCGCCACGCGCGACCGCAGTGGTATCCATGACGGATGCAAAGCGCGTCTATGCTGCGCGCACCTATGCCTATGTAGCGGCGGGGCGTGACGGATTAGTCATTGTTGATATCGAAGCGCCTGAAACCCCGCGTGAATACATGCGCTTCACGGCATCAGGCGCCATCAATGATGCGCATGACGTCATCGTCGGCTCAACTAATGCGTCGTTGTTTGCCTATGTTGCCGATGGCGTCAACGGGCTCAAAGTGATCCAGTTAACGTCGCCCGATTCGCAACCGAAGTTCTACGGTTTTTCACCTGACCCCAAGCCGCAGCTTATCGCCATGCGCAGAACTGATTCGCCCGCACTGGCGCTATCCAAAGGCCTCGACCGTGATCGCGGGGTGGACGAGACAGGTGGACAGATCGCCGTGTTTGGGCGCATCGGCTCGCGGCCATTCAATGTCGGTGAAATGCGTAAACTCTATCTCACGCCTGAGGGCAAGCCATGGAAAGTAACGGACGAAATTGAACGGGCAAAGTTTATGCCCCGAAGCGATATGAACGTCACCAAATGATCTCCCAATTTATGATCTATTCCCGATTCAGGCATCGTGCTTACTTGCTCACCATGCTGACCAGCATCGGTCTGCTGATGTTGAGCACGACCCTGCAGGCTGAGCCTCCGGCCCCAGTGTTGCCATATCAATCGCTACACGAAACTCAGGGCACGGTGACTTGTGCATCGAGCCTTTGTCACGGCGCGATAAAAACCTGGAAAGAGTCGAACGTATTGCAAAACGAATACATCACTTGGTCACGCACGGATAAACACGCGAAGGCATACAACAAACTGCTGAATGCAAAATCGCAGCAAATCGCGAAAAAGCTTGGGCTGAAACAACCCGCTCATGAGGCAAAAATCTGCCTTGATTGTCATGCCCATAACGTGCCCGAGGACAGGCGCGGCGATCGTTTCAAACTGGCCGATGGGGTGACCTGCGAAGGCTGCCACGGCCCCGCCGAAAAGTGGCTGGTCACGCATATTGAGCGTGATGCCAGCCATGCGAAAAATAAGTCCGCCGGCCTCTACCCGACCTCAGATGCGGCGCCGCGCGCCAAGCTGTGTTTGAGCTGCCACTTCGGTAACAAGGACAAGCTAGTCACCCATCGCATGATGGCGGCAGGCCACCCACGGATGAGTTTTGAGCTGGACACTTTTACCGAAATTGCACCCAAACATTTTGTCGTAGATAAGGATTATGCGGCGCGCAAGCAAGTTTGGGACGAGTTAAAAACCTGGGCGATTGGTCAGGCGTTGGTGGTATCAGAAACCATGGATATTCTGCTCGATGAAAAACGCGGGCGTGATGGCCTGTTTCCTGAATTAATCTTGTTTGATTGCCATGCCTGCCATCACCCGATGAGTGAAAACCGCTGGAAACCCAAGAACGCCTTTGGTGCCAGCATCTCACCGGGGCTGGTGCGTTTGAACGACGGAAATTTAATAATGTTACGGGCAGTCGCCTTCGCCATTGAGCCCGCCCAGGGTGAAGCCATAGCCGAGCAAATTCGCAAACTGCACCGCGCTATTGCTGGTGATGGCGATGTTCAAACCGAAGCGCTTGCATTAAAAAAAATGGCGAATGATTTAGTCACGGTAATCGCTCATAAACCTCTTAATACCGCCACTATTCGCAGCGCCGCGCTACGCCTGATCGACGATGGCCTTGACGGCTATTACGACGATTACGCAGCCGCCGAGCAAGCCGTCATGGCAATTTCAAGTGTGGGCAGTTTCCTGAACAAGCAATCCGGCATCCGTAATGTCGCCGCCTTTAACCAAAACCTGCGCAAATTAAATGATGCGCTGGCCAGTGACGAGCGCTACAAACCTGCCGAATTTGCGGCCCGGTTACGCGAGCTGCGCACGTCCTTCGCAACGATACCTGCATCGATATCGGCACCTGACCCTAAATAAAATGAAGCCCGCTGCCAAACGAAAGGTCTGACATGTCTGCACTTCACATTCAAACCGCGCTGCCTGATAGTGTTGAGCGTTTTGATATTGCCATTATTGGCTCCGGCCCCGCTGGACTTTCAGCGGCCGCGCATGCGGCTGAACTTTCGGTATCCCACATCCTGCTTGAAAGCGAAAGTCATGCGGCGGATACGATTTACAAGTATCAAAAAGGCAAACACGTGATGGCCGAACCTGGTGTCTTGCCGCTGCGCAGCCCACTGAGCTTTGCAGCTGGCACCCGGGAAAATATTTTAGGCACATGGGATAAAGAGTTGACTAAGCATCGGGTCAATATTCGCCATCAATCACAGGTCACAGCGATCACGGGTGCCAAAGGCCACTTCAAGATCACGCTCGCCAATCAAAAAACCATCAGCGCGGCACACATCGTGCTGGCGATTGGTTTGCAGGGTAATTTACGCAAGCTCGGAGCGCAGGGCGAAGATTTACCGATGGTTCAATATCAATTGGACGATCCGGGTGCGTTCGAGGATGAAACTATTTTAGTCGTCGGCGCAGGGGATGCGGCAATTGAAAATGCGCTAGCACTTGCCAGCCAAAATCGCGTCATCATGATTAACCGCAATGATGAATTCACGCGCTGCAAGGACGGCAATCTTGTCGCCGTCTTGGCCGCCATCAAAGAAGGCAAAATTGATTGCCGCTTCGGCACAAAGGTGGAGCGCGTTGAGTTGGCTGGGCTTACTGAGCTTACCGCGCTCGGCACGTCAGCCAGCGGCTCTTGCAATGCCGCGTTCCCTGCGATATTTATCGCCAAGACGCCCAGTGGTATACAGAATATTGGCTGCCATCGCATTATCGCCCGGCTCGGTGCAACCCCGCCTCGCAAATTGGTGGAAAGCTTTGGCATTAAATTTCCATCTGAGGACCCCGGTGCCGTGCCCGCCCTGTCCTCGCAATATGAATCAAACGTGCCGGGTATTTTTATCATCGGTGCGCTGGGCGGCTATCCGCTGATCAAGCAGGCGATGAACCAAGGCTATGAAGCCATTGAATATATTTTAGGCAATCCAGTTGAACCTGCGGATGAGCCGGTGTTACGCGCCAAATTCAAGGAAGTCAAAATCACCAGCATTGCAGAGGCCGTCGCCCACATCACACATAATGTGCCGCTTTTGTCGGGGCTCACCGCATTGCAACTGCGTGAATTTTTACTGGATAGCGAAATAAGACGGCCTGCCGAAGGCGAGGTGGTGTTTTCTCGTAACGATTATTCAAATTCCTTTTACGCCATTGTCGAAGGCGGCGTGGTGGTGGAAACACCCACGACAGAAGGCAATACGGTCGCGTTCCAATTGGGCGTAGGAGAATTTTTTGGCGAGATGGGTTTGATTTCGGGCCGCCGTCGAACTGCCACCATCAGGGCGCAAAAGCGCACGCTGCTGATCGAAACGCCGCGTCGCTCGATGCTTAAATTATTGGCCTCGGTTGAATCCGTCAGACACACGCTGGATACCGTGATGATGAAGCGCGCTGTGCGCCAATATCTATCGCCGACCATGCGCGAAGAGGAGGTTAATTATCTGGTTGGTACCGCTGTGATCAAATCCTACAACGCTGGCGAAGTGCTATTCAATGAAGGCGATCAGGCAGATGGGCTGTATCTAATTCGCCGCGGCTCTGTCATGGTATCGCGCATGATTAGCGGAACCGATGTGGTGCTGTCGTATGTGGCGGCCGGGAACTATGTGGGCGAGATGGCGCTACTGTCGGATAAACCACGCTCAGCCACGATCCGCGCGGCAGTGCCCACTGAAGCAATCATGCTCGAGTCTAGGCGCTTTATTGAAGTAATGGCGTCGCACTCTACGGTACGGGGGCGTATAGACAGTAAATTGCTGGATCGAATGCGCATCAATCAGGCAATGGAATCTTCTACAGAATCGGGCAATATTATTTCGTTTCTGATCAAGCAAGGCTTGGGCGAGGCGACCGATGTACTGTTGATTGATGAGTCGCTGTGTATTCGCTGCGATAACTGCGAAAAGGCGTGTGCGGAAACCCATGACGGCACCTCACGGTTAAATCGTGAAGCCGGGCCTACGTTCGCGCAAATTCATGTGCCCACATCCTGCCGCCATTGCGAACATCCGCATTGCATGAAAGACTGTCCGCCGGACGCGATTCATCGTTCGCCTAACGGCGAAGTCTATATTCAGGACACCTGCATTGGCTGCGGCAACTGCGAAAAAAATTGTCCCTATGGGGTGATTCAATTAGCGCCCGTCACACCCCAAAAAAACAAGCCCACCCTGGTTTCATGGCTGTTATTTGGGCTGGGCGACGAGCCGGGTAAAGGCGAAAAAATTGTCGATAAATCACTCGCCAAAAAAGCCGTGAAATGCGATATGTGCAAAGGTCAAAAAGGCGGCGCAGCCTGCGTACGCGCATGCCCGACCGGTGCAGCGCTGCGCGTTTCGCCGGAAAAGTTTTTGGGCTACACCACTGACGCCTAGCAAACTCTAACATAGACGGGCTTTACCGAACAAAAGTGTTTTGAGAACCGCCCCCTTGCTAGGGTTTAATTTTTAAATTCTCCGAATGTGCACGGTGTTGCTGAATAACTTTAGCCCCTGCATGTTCAAGTTTGGGCCTGCTTACTGGCTGTATTCTGCCCCCTGTTTTCTGCACTTCATCGCGGCGCTAGTGGCGCGGCGTCCGCACTTTGCTAATCTGCGTCGATCAATCACAAACATTCAATGATCGGCGGAGAATATAAAAATGCGATTAAAAAAACAGTTGAATGAACACCACCAAGATTCCCAACGCAACGCCGCGCCTGCTTTAATCTCTATCCGCGCAATCACCACAACTCGCGCAATCACGAAACCACTGACGCAATGGTGTCTGCTGCTGAGTATCGCCAGCTCTATTTCCTGGGCGCAGACACCTGCGGCGTTACCGTCCGCAGTATCCTCAACCATTGCATCAATTGCTGACAAGGCCGCGCAGTCACCGGTTGAACGCCGCCTGCCTGCCGTTCAAGCAATGCGTCTTGGCGATACAGAAAAAATAACACTGGACGGCAAGCTGGATGAACCTTTATGGCAGCGAGCCATGGCCATCAAGGATTTTTTTGAGTATCGTCCGCGTGATGGTGTTGAGGCAAAATTTAGGAGCGAGGCACGAATTGTTTACGATCAAAATGCGCTTTATATTGGCTTGACTGCATTCGATCCTGATCCTGCAAACATTGATGCACCGTTGGTTCGACGCGATCAGGTGTTTGGTTCACAGGATTTTTTTGCAATCCATATCGATCCTATCGGCACTCGCAAATTCGCGCAAATTTTTCGGGTGAGCGCTTCAGGTTCAATCGGTGACGGCCTGTTTAACGAAGATACGGGCAACGAGGATTTTTCACCTGACTTTGAATGGGAGACACTAACCCAGCGTACCGCGACAGGCTGGACGGCCGAGGTAAAAATACCGTTTTCCACACTCCGTTATTCCCAGCCTGCGTCAGAAAACTGGAGCATCATGATCATCCGCGGGTCGGGGCGCGATCAGATTTACCGGTTCGCCAACGCGCAAATTTCACGCGACCAAAATTGTCTCATGTGCTATGCGCAAACGCTCAGCGGCATGAAGGACTTGCCTCGTGGACGCGAGCTCACCTTCACGCCACAGCTTACGTTTCGCCGCGCCACCGATAAGTCCAACGCCGTCGGCAGCAAGATAAATAGCGCCGGGAAAAGTGATTTTATTGCAGGTGCAGATGTGAAATTTCGCCCGCGCGCAGACATGGTATTTGATGCGACCGTGAATCCCGATTTTTCGCAGGTAGAGCTGGATACGCCGCAGCTTGCCTCAAACGCACAATTTGCGTTGTTCTTTCCCGAAAAACGTCCGTTCTTTTTAGAAGGCGCGGATATTCTATCGTCACCCTTTACCGCTATTTATACCCGTTCCATTACCGATCCCGGCTGGGGAGCGCGGCTCACGCAACGCAATAACGGCACCGATTTTATTCTGCTCACCACCCGCGATGATGGCAAAGGACTGATCCTGCTACCGGGCCCTTTAAATACGAATTTCGCGGCGCAAGATTCCAAATCGCAGGTCACGATTGGACGCGGCAGATTAGATCTGGGTACATGGTCAGTCGGCGGCTTGGTGAGTGATCGCACCTACGATACGCCGGATGGTAAACAGCCAATGTATAACCGTGTGGGCGGGGCGGATTTTGTCTGGCGGCCGACCGGCGAAACACGCGTGCGCGGCCAAATACTGGTTAGCACGACTCGTGATGAGCGCAACACCCGTTTGATTGCGCCGGGCACGCCCAAAAGCGATGAAGCCGCATTGCTGGACTATAACTACAATGATGCAAAGTGGGGCTTGTCAGGCGGGGTGGAACATGTAGGACGTGGCTTTCGCAATGACAATGGCTTTTTTTCGCAAGCCGCATACGACAATGCGTACCAAAATATACAATACAAATGGCGCGACCTCGGGTCCTTTATAGAAATCGTGCCACAGCTTCATGTAGGCCGAAAAAATGACGCCGACGGCCGCATTCTCGAACAACAGGTAAACCCTGCCATCTTCCTTTCGCTGCCGCGCAACACCGGCATTTATATTGAAGCGCGCACCCATAATTTAGTGCGTTTCCAGCAAAACGGGGCGCCGCTAAAACGCGATCAACTCTACATGAATATCGAATCAAACCCGGGCCGCATCTTGACTTATGCCTTTGCAGAACTGACCTTGGGTGACCGCGGCGATGTGGCGAATAATCGCATTGGAAATGGCTATTCCTTCACCGCCACTGCCACCATACGTCTCACGGATCGCTGGGAAATTGAGCCGCGTATTGATAACTCAGTTATCAATACGATTGAGCCTGTGAGCGCAGGTTCGAAACGAATTCTGCAGGAGCGCGCGGTACAACTAAAATCAATCTATCATTTCACTGCGCGCGATACACTGCGCATTATCGGCCAATACAATGGCGTGCGCCGCAGCCCATCACTGTATAAAACCAGCATCAGCCCGTTTGAAAAAAACGAAATTGCCTCTATTGTTTACGGCCATCAACGTGGTTTGGGAACCAATTTTTATCTGGGTATCACCCAATCCCGTACGGTGGATGCAGATAATGCCGGCAGCAGCTTCGTCCGGAAACAAACCGAAATTTTTGCCAAGTGGTCATGGGCATTTGATCTTGCCGCATTACTTTAATTTATTTTGAGCCCCCGCTTAGGGTGGCCAACTCAGGCTTATTTAAATGTAGGTAAACGCGGTGAATTTTTAGCCTGCTGAAAAAATAACGCGAACGCTGCAAACGTGAAAGTTATTTGGTAGGACGTGAAGGACTTGAACCTTCGACCAAAGGATTATGAGTCCTCTGCTCTAACCAACTGAGCTAACGTCCCACAACCTCACAAGCAGGATTGCTATTATAGCCAAAGCGCCAGCCTGGCTGATAACTCAATTGCGGAATGTCATTATTGCCTTGCCATTCCCAGACCGACGTGGAACGGATGTTCGCGAATGGCTGACCAAGTCCTAATCAAATGTACCGCCCTGAGAAGGCTAGATCATCTCTGCCAAATCAAACGCCAAGGACCATTTCACAAAAAATTCATTCTGCTTGCGTTCATAGGCGTTGGCCGGGTTCACAGTTCGAGATTGTGTGTAGCCAACATAAAAATTCGTTCCCAAGCCGCGCCGGTGGCTATACACAACGGACGCGACTTCGTTTTTATCGAACGGGCTTACTTGGCTTTGCCCGCTATTTTGGCCGACATTTTTGAACAATGAAGGCGCACGCCGAGTGCTGTTGTGCTGGCCAATAATGCGCAGCGTATCTCGCGCGGTGAAATGATAGACCGATTTTAATTGTACGGCGCGTTCGAGCAAAATGCGATTCGACCCAAAAGCAACTGGCTCAATAGAATTGATCACCGCGTTATCAATTCGCGACTCGATTTCCCAGCGATCACTTAAGCGAACGCTGCCAGAGAGTGCGTAGGAATACCCCTTACCAACCCGATTGTTCGCGACATCACCGCGATCGCCCACCAATAATTCGGCAAAGAAGTTGGTCAACACGCGGCCGGGGTTGGACTCAATATTGATGTAAAACTGGTCAAGCTTCAGCGGCGCGCCAGCAGGCTGAAAACGCACTAAATTGTTGGTCCGTAATGATAAGTACATGCTTGTATTGCGTGGCAACGATAAATATAAACTTGGATTTGCTTGCTGCTCCAACAAACGGCCATCGGCATCTACTTTGCGGCCAGCATTCAATTGCGGCTGGATTTCGATGAATGGGCCGATATCACGAAATTTATAATTTAGATTCTGATAAGCATTGGTATAGCCGGCTTGGGAGAAAAAGCCATTGTCGTTGCGAAACCCTTTGCCCACATGTTCCACACCGCCCGAAAAATTCCACTTAGTACCGTTGATGTAATAATCGAGTAGAGCGGCTTCGTCATTGCGCGGTGTTCCGAGCGCAATGGAGCCTTGATTGCGTTCATCGTGCGTTGCGCTGACTATAATCTGCCCCCGTACGCGCGATTCGCCATTGGGGCGCAACACAAAATCCACGCCGCCAACCCGGTTATAAAGAGGCTTATTTTCTGCCGAAGTTTCATAAGTTCGATCGCTCAACAACCCGCCGACAGACCATTTGCCCAAATCCATGCGGCCACGCGCTATCGTCACTTGTGATTTTGTATCCTGTGTTGCGAAATTGGTGTTGAGTGCACCCGGCAAAAAAATTAATCCTTTGCCATCATCGCGCACCGTTAAAAAAATAAAATCAGTGGTGTCGCTGCGCTTGGTCAAGCGCGTTCCCCACGCTGGGTCGGTGATCGAGCGGGTATAAATCGCGCCCCCAAACGGCGTCGAAAGAATATCGGCACCTTCTAGAAAGAACGGGCGTTTTTCAGGGAAGAACAATGCAAATTGTGCATTCGATGCGAGCTGCGGTGCATCAAGCTCAACTTGTGAAAAATCGGGATTGATCGTGACATCAAACACCATATCAGCACGCGGGCGGAATTTAATGTCTGCACTTGCGATGAAATCATTTTTGCGGCCCGTTTTGCCATCGGCGGCATTCGTGCTGACCCCGTTTGTGACATCTTTTCCGCTGCGAAACGTGAGTTGCGGCGTAACAGTGAGTTCCCGACCACTTGGCAAATCCTTCATCCCGCCCAGCGTTTGCGCGTAGCACAGAAAGCAGCTCTGGTCGCGCGGCACGCGGCCATTGATAAAGCTATAAACCTCATCGCGCGCTATCCGCCGTATGATTAAAATGCTCCAGTTTTCGGATGCAGGTGAAGAATAACGCAACGTGGAAAACGGAATCCGAATCTCAGCCGTCCAACCATTCGCAGTGCGCTGCACTTGGGAAGACCATTCAAAATCGGGTGAAAAATCTTCGTCACCAGAATCCTCGTTAAACAGTCCGTCGCCAACCGAGCCAGATGCACTCACCCGAAAAATTTGCGCAAATTTCCGCGTGCCAATCGGATCAATTTCCACTGCAAAAAAATCCTGCGAGCCGTTGACCTGATCGCGCCGTACAAATGGCGCATTAATTTTTGAGGGATCTGGATCAAACGCCGTTAAGCCAACGTACAGCGCGTTTTTGTCATAAACAATCCGAGCTTCTGACTTAAATTTCGCCTCAACCCCGTCCCGCGGGCGATACTCATAAAAATCCGTAATTGGCACCGCCCGCTGCCAGAGGGGCTCATCTAAGCGGCCGTCTAGTTTAATTTTTTCATGGTCATGCATGCGCATCGCGTTTGCGGCAAATAGGCGCCGCTCTGCCGGGGTAGCCGAGGGTGTCGTAGCGGCGGGACCGGGCGCGGGTTGCGCCGTGGCTATTGGTGTTGTGTTGAACGCAATTGCTGCCAACAATAGAAAGCCCATTGCTTTCGACGATCGCGTTGTTTTGCGCTGCCATGGTCGGGATGCGGCGGCAGGGACATTAATGTGGGCGATGTCTCTTATTACGATTGTCTGAATCACGCGCCTGCCCCTCAAGTTTTTGGCAACCAATCACAACGATATGCGTAGGCTAACAAATAGTTTCTGCTGCGCGATGCGCGCCGAGACGAATTGCAGGAAACGAGGGTTGACTTGCAGAAAAGCGGTTAGGAAGATAGCGGGCCGGCGCAGCAGCTTCGCCAATTTCATGACTAACGATGCGGATGTGGTTGGCGGTGAACCTAGCGCCATCACAAAACTTCAAGCGCCGGTGCTGGCGGGCGTTTCGAGGCATGTTGATTCGAATGACGCTCTACTGTTGGTGCCTGAAGTTTTGATACTTCACGTTGCAACGGCTGTCATCGTGACGCTTCGCTGGGCCGAGCAGGGCTTGGTACGCCGTCCGCTATTGTCATTCCCGCAAACGTCTAACCCATAACCGATGCTGCTAACCCTCCGTCGTGTAATCCAAAAACCGTTCCGGCGATACGCGGATAGCGGCACCGGTCGGACATGAGCGCACACACGCAGCGCCGCCTTTTTGGCCTTTACACATATCGCATTTAACGGCCTTTTTAGGCAGCGATTTGTCGACAATTTTTTCGCTGCGTCCGGGCTCATCACCCATGCCAAACATGAGCCACGATATTAGAGTGGGCTTGGCGTTTTTTGGTGCAATGGGTGCCAGCTGGATCACACCATACGGGCAATTTTTTTCGCAGTTGCCGCAACCGATGCAGGTGTCCTGAATATAAACCTCACCGTTTGGTGAGCGGTGAATCGCATCGGGCGGACAGTCTTTCATGCAATGCGGATGCTCGCAGTGGCGGCACGAGGTCGGCACGTGAATTTGTGCAAACGTTGGCCCCGCTTCACGATTCAGCCGCGATGTCCCGTCATGCGTTTCGGCGCAGGCCTTTTCGCAATTGTCGCATCGTATGCACAACGATTCATCAATTAACAACACATCGGTCGCCTCACCCAAGCCTTGCTTGATGAGAAACGAAATAATGTTGCCGGATTCTGTTGAAGACTCCATCGCCTGGTTAATACGCATCCTGTCGAGCAATTTGGAATCGATGCGCCCGCGCACAGTGGAGTGCGATGCCATCACTTCAATAAACCGTTTTGATTCCAACATGATCGCCTCAGTTGGGACGGCCGCTCTGATCGTCGCGGAGCGCGGTTTATCTGACAGCAATGCCATCTCACCAACATAATTACCCGCCGCCACATACGAGAGCACCACGTCGGTCCCGCTAATCATGCGTGATACGGTCACGGAGCCGCGCCGGATCAAATACAAACCATCGCCGGAATCACCTTCTGCAAATAGCAGCTCGCCCGCGTTGTACGATTTAATCACCGCTGTGCCGACCAGATAATCGACTTCTTCCTCACGCATAGTGGGCGATAGATATTGACGCACGGCGCGCTTCATCATCACCGTGTCCAAGGTGCGGCGGACGGATTCAACCGAGGCGAGAAGTTTTAACATTGAGCGACGCGGCGTCTCGATCAGCAGCGTACGCTTTTGCGCTTTGATGGTCGCAGTGCGACGGCGTCCCGAGATCAAACCCATCTCGCCAAAAAATTCGCCCACGCCTAATTGAAAGGCCACCATATTACCTTCAGTCGTTGGCGTCTCGACCACTACCCCGCCTTCGACAATCGCGTAAAACGAATTGGAATAATCGTTACGAGCGAATACGACTTCACCTTCCACAGGGCGCCGGATTTCGCTATCTAACAAAAACTCGCGCAATTGCAATGCCGTCAAGCCTGACAACAGCGGTACATTGTTGGCGATATGCGTGACGGCATCAGCCACCGTCGTAATTTTCACATCCTTAAATTTGGCCCGCAGCACGGGCTCATCTGCCGGCTCGACCGGATTGCCCAAAATATATTCAACCGCCTCATAACCTTGGTTCATCGCCTGCTTAATGAGCGGATAGCCACCGAGCGCGCCGACGATATAAATGCCCGCCACATTCGATTCATATTGGGTTGAAAGTGCTGGAACTGCGCCCGGATCGTCGTTGGGAAACTTAACGCCAAAGCTTTCGACCAACTTGCGTGGTGGCGTCGCACCCAACCGTGCAATCACCCGGTGGCAGCCTATGTGCTGTACGCCGGTGGGTGTTTTGGCGATGAACATGGCGGGAAAGCTTGCCGTTGCAGCGTTGTCCCGCTCAACAAGTTCCACGCGCTCAACCTTTGTGCCAAACCGGCAATCGACTTTGCCGTCTTTGATCGCCGCTAGAACCGCCGATAAATTGCCGTCTTTGCAGCGCGTAAATTCCTCGTTGCGGTTAATCATAATCACGCGGTTTTTCTTGGCTAACGCGATCGCGTTTTCAATTGCTGCATCGCCTGCCCCCACGACTAAAATCGTCTCATCCTCAAATTCATCGGGGTCATTTAATTGATATTGCACCATCGGCAAATCTTCGCCCGGCGCGCCGAGCTTGCGCAAATTACCCTGTAAGCCAATCGATAAAATAATATGTGCCGCAATCACCGTTTTGCCGTTCGCCAAAGTGATCGTGAATTCGCCTTTCGCACCAGACACGCCCGTGACTTGCGATTGGTAACGAATATTGACGTTGTGCCTGGCAAGCTCTTTATCCCACGCGCCCAAAATATTTTCCCGCGTCCCCGCGCTAAAACTCATCGGACTGCGAAGCGGCAGCACGCTTGGCTCGGCCATCACGTGTTTGCCTTTTTGATATTTATAGATTGTGTCCGCTATGTGCGTTTCACTTTCCAGCAGCACATGGGAAACCTTTAGCGCAGCCGCATGGGCGGCAGCGGATAAACCCGCAGGGCCAGAGCCGATGATGGCGATTTGGAAGCGTTCGGAATGGATGGGTGCAGCGTTCATGGCGAACCTTTCACTTCATGGGTGCAAACAACGCAATTGAAAATCGGGTCGTCATTACGGCACGATTGTTGATCGTAGAATGCGCAATCGGGCCTCAAACTCTGCCGGTTTATAGCGCTCATCATTGGCTAAGGCATCATTCAATTTCAGCATACCCAAGTTAAACGCAGCCACATTTTTGATACCAGCCTGTTTGCCTAAAAAACCGCCGACGCTGCCAATTGCCATTGCGGCTTGCTCGGCGGCTGAATAGTCGGCGTAATAGCCTTCCAAGCCGTCATCCACCAACCGCAATGCGGCGCGGCGAATGGTTGAAGCATCGATACGTTTGTTGGATATGGCGGCAATCAAATCATTTGCCATCTTTTTGACTTGTAGCGCCTCGGTTTTCAAATCGCCATCACCGGCAATCGCCCGATGCAGCCTGCGAATCTGCGCCGCAATCGACTCACCAAGAGCGGGCTCCACCGCGAACGCCACGGCACGCAGCATCAGCAAATTGCCGTCGTTAAGCCGCACCAACCCTGGCGAAATACTGGCACCAAATGCATTTTTTGGCTTCCACCGACTCTCGCTCATGGCATGGTGGCAAGCGTGGCAATCAAACAAAACAAGTTCGGGGAATACGCCATCGCGGCCGCGCTTTTCATCGATCAAAATATCCATCGTTGACGCCACCGCAATTGTCTGGCCGATGGCCCAGACTTTCACACCATCCCACACGTTTTTGCGCGCTGCATAGTCCTCATCGACCACAAAATGTTTCGGCGCGATCTCGGTAAAAGTATCGAGCTCAAAACTCATGCGCGGATGCCCCGCGGCCATGATGCGATGCGTCACCAATTTATCTTTATTGCCATAGTGACAAGCCAAACACAGCTTGGCGCGGGCCACCGCATCATCTGCTGGATAAAGCCCGTCTTCAATATTAGTGGCGTGGGTGGCATCGGGTGCAACATGGCTCTTAACCCACTTTTCCGCCGGTCCGTGGCAGCCTTCGCAGGTGATGCCGTCCGAGATCTTGAATCGTTCGCCGCGCCGATCTTCAGGGACGTAATGGGCATGGCAATCGAGGCAGATTTTAGACTCATGTGCGGGCTGTTTTAGGCCCAAATTTTTTGCGATCAGTTGCGATTTGGTGTTTAACAATTTGTTATAAGCCTTCGCGTGTTTGTCGGTCCGTGACCACGTTATGTATTCGTTTTGCAATACGTTGGAGCCATGCCACGTTTTAATCGCGCCGTGGCAGAGGCTCGATGCGCAGGTGACCGTACCGAGCGTCTGGTGCGCCGATTGGTACGGCAGAGGTTGCGCTGCAAGCGGTGTTTGTGCCATGGCGTATGGATTGAGTAGCAATGCCAAAACAGCCATTGCCCGATAGAAAAACTGTGTGCTCAAGTGTGTGTTCAAATGTATGTTCATTTGACGACCTTAGCCTGTTGTGCCGGGTTTTGCGCCGGCCTATATTTTGCCCGTTCAATCTCGTCAATTACAGTCCACGGCTTGCCTTCGGGTGTGAGGTAAAACTTGCGCATTTCTGGCACGCTAAAGGGTCGGGAGCCAATCCTGCCAAACACGGCAATTTGCCCACCGGTTTCATCCACGCCGCGATCACGGTCTAAACCTTTTGAGAGCGCTAGCGCAGGTGATTCGGTTTTGCGGGTAGCGATCAATTGCGGTTTCGGCTCCGGCGAGAATCCGTAAAATTTCGGCTGTGAATCGGGGGAGGTTAGCTGCACGACTTTCAAGCCATTTTTGCCATCGGCAATGTAGGCAAACAGCGATGCATTGGTCGAACCCACGATTACATCCTGCGCATCATTTATCGTTTCCGAGGCGGTGAAACGCGAGTACTGGCGCGGCATTTCAGGCTTTTCCACATCGACAATCACCAACCCGTCGCGCCCCGCCGCAACATAGGCATAGGTGCGTGCTACATACACGCGCCGCGCATCCTTGATCGGCAATGCGGCTGCCAAACGTGGCGCTTCGGGCGATGTGACATCAATGACTTCCAAGCCCTTCGCCGTGGTTGTAAACAAATAGCGGAACTGCAATGCTGATGCCCGCATATCGTTCAAGGGCAGGGTTGCGGCAACAGTGGGCTTTATCGGGTCATTTAAATTTAGCACCACCAAACCGGCGTCGGTTGCTACATAAGCAAAATAGCCGCCAAGGGTGATATGGCGTGCGCCCTTGAGTACATTTTTTTCATTCCATGTTGCTGCACGCGTTAAGAAATTATTGCGCGGCTCGCCATCGGCAAAGGTATCGACATTCACAACAATCAAACCCTCCACCGCATCGACCACAAACGCATAGTGATAAATTGGGTGGAATGCCTGCTCTTGATTGGTTACGCGCATCAACTCGCCGGTGTTGCGGGTGGGGGCGATGGCTTGATTGGTAGGCAGCGCCATACATGTCGCGTTGGTACTTGACACATGCGCATCTTGGCCGAGCGGCGAAAACGGTGCCGAGACGATGCGCTGCGAAACGCCCTTGTTGGCGATGTTGGCCACATCGTAAACCCGGAAGCCGCCCGCACCCTCGGCGACAAACATATATTCGCCACGCAGCGTCAAGCATCGCGCTGCGCCGCCGGTGGTGTGCGCATGCGCCTCGGGCAACTGTAGGCCGCGTTTTTCATGATTTGCGAACCAATCGGGGTAGGCATATTGATGGAGGTAGCTACCGATCACGGCTTGCGGCTCGTCCCACTCGGTCACTTTCACGGCTTCGATATGATTGGTTGAACCCAGCCAAGCGTTGTAGCCGACAAAATTGACGAAGTTGGTTCCTTGCAATAATAACTGCGCCATGATCGCGTTGTTGTCGTTGGCTTGGCTGATGTGGCAGTCGGAGCACGTCTTGGTTTCAGTGGTGCGCTCGGTATGCGGATAGTGTGGCGCGAACGCTTGCGATGAGAATCCTGCTGCTGAGATCGGCGGTTGCTGGATATAAATTTTTTCGCGGTTCGCGTTGGTCGACGAAAGTATTAACGCAGAAGATGAACGTACCGGCGTGATGCGTCCGCCTTTGACCGGGCCGTGAATGCCGAGTTGGAACATATCGTCGCGTGCCACCTGCGGATTGTAGGTTGCGTAGTTTCGGGTCTCGCCGCCTTCATAATGCAGGCGCTCCGTTTTCGCGTTGGCCTGGATCGGCAAATGACACCCGGCGCACGACGTTGTCCAAGACAGATGGCAGGTGTAGCAGGTCATTTTTTCATTCGAGTGCGCCATCTTGGGCGACGCAGCGGTCTGTCCTTCCGTGAGTGGCTTGGATTCTGTCATCGAACCTGGCCCCCAATGCCCGTCACGCCCCGAAGCGCCGGCGTGCATTAGCTTGGCACGTGCAGCCTTCTCATTGTATTTGGGATGCCCTTTGGTTACGCTATCTTTTACCAAACTCATTTCCCACTCTTTGGCCGGGTCCAGCGCGGCGCGTTGATAGAGCTTGCCCTCGCGCCATTCGAACCGCGCACGGCCATCTTGGGTGCGGAGCAATTTCAAATCGCGCCCGCCCGGCTGCGCGGCAGGGCCAGACGTGAAGAGTGTGGGATACGCATCGGCCGTGCCGTGGCAGTCGGCGCAATCGATCTCAATTGCGGCGGCGACTTCGCCGTAAATATGTCCGTTGCCGTGGCCATCTTGCGAGAAATGACAATCGACGCACTGCATGCCCAGCTCTAAATGAACGGAGGTCAAATGCACCGCCTTATCAAATTTTTTCGGATCGGTATCGGCAACAGGTTTGTTTTCTTTATCCAATAACGTCCCTTTACGGTCGCGTTTGAATATTTTGCGGAAGTTCCAACCGTGGCCATGGTAGTCGGCAAACTGCGTATCTTTGAGCGTTGGGTTCAGTTCGGAGACGCGTTTAGAAAATTCCTTATCTCCCCAAAGCCCGCGTGTGGCGGCTTCTTCAGGGTTACGACTTAATATTTCGCGTGCTTCTTTGGCGGTTGGATATTTTTGTTTTTTCGGCCACATCGAGGGGGCGTCAGATTCGTAATCCCACATCGTCGTGCCGTAAAACGAATTGACAAATACGTTCGGTTGGTGCATGTGGCAGGTCATACATTGCGATGACGGGATCGCGCGCGTGAACTCATGCTTTAGCGGATGGCCGGATTCATTTTTCGGGATGGTTACATCCTGACTTTGCGATTTCCCGTCATGGCCAAATTTAGCATAGGGTCCGCTGTGCTTCGGGTCACGGTCGTTCGCATAAACGGTGTGACAAGCCGTGCAGCCGGAGGAGCGATAATCGCCCGGCTGTTCATTGGTTCCCAGGAACCATAAATGCGGGTCGTTCAAACGGGTCTTGGTGATGTTGATCAGCGGCACCGCAATGCGGCTTCCCGTTGCGGGGCCACGATTGGATTGCTTAATATCCGGCCGGCCAGGCTCATCCAATTTTTGCAACGCGCCGGAACTATTCGGCAAACCGACTTCAGGAAATTGCGACGGGATCACCCGCCCACCGCGCTCAAATACGCGAAACACATCGGCCGGTGGCACCGTCTCCCAAGCGGGAAGCGGTGCGAGCGAGGGCAAAATGCCCATGGCTGTCATTTGCGGATTCACGGGGATTGGGTTTTTGATCAAAGCAGGCTCGCCCTTCGCGGTGTATGACTCGCCCAAAATATAGCGCTTGTAGGGCAAGATGCCATTGTTGTACGATGCCCCGCCCCACAACATCGCGCTTGATGACATCAGGCTGCGCTCGACCGCCTGCACGGTTTCTAAATGGCACGCGCCGCAAGCTTCACGTGCCACCCGCAGGTCACCGGGGTTCATGAAGCGCACGAATTCATTCGCCTCTTTGTTCAGCAGCGTGTATGAATGTTCGGGGTTCGCACTCGATGGATAATTCCACGCCTTATCGAATTTCGGCAGCACATGCGAGCGGGCCATAGCGCCCCGGTAGGCGGCTTCATCTTTACCGTGATCGTCAGCGCCAATTGGCTTTTGCACCGTTGCATCGCCGCCGTGACAATCGGTGCAGCCCAGCACCACAGCCGGGTTTGCGTGCATGGTGTGGCGATCGGTGCCGACGTGGCAGGACAGGCAGCCGAAGGATTTTTTGTTGGCATCCATGATGGATTGACGAGCAGGTGCGGCGGGTGTGGCGACATATTGGCGGGCGATTGGTTTCGCATCAGACGACGCCTCAAGCGGCGTTCCCGCGGTCAGGGCGACGACAAATAGCAGACTCAATACCATTGAAAATTTGATGGTTCGCATGGTGGGGGCGCTTGCGGTCGAGGTGGTGGTGGCGTTCATCGTCGCGTCATCAGTAAGTGAGCAATAAATTCGTGAGTATCGAATACTGCACGCCGCGTTTATCTTCGTCGTACAACTGCTTCAAACCCTGCCCTGGTACGAGCGCCGCGGCTGATACGTTGAGCACGATATTTTGCGACATGAACGGTCTATATTGCACGCCAACCGACACATCAATACCCAAATCTTTCGAGGTAATTTTCTGATTGCGCAATGCGGCGAGCGATGCAGTGTTGATGAAATCAAGTTTGGAAATATTGCCAAGCACACGAACTTGCGGCGTTAAATCGGCGTCCGCACCGATACCAACCAAACGTAAACCTGGGTTCACGAAATTTGATTGACCTTGATCCTTTGATGACCGTAGTGACGGCAAAATGCCATTGCGCCCTGACAGCGCCACGCCACCGCCGCCAATCAATGGCACCGCTTGGCGGATAAAAAAGCTGGTATCGGCACCGGCAAATTGCGGGTTTTCCAAAATCGCATCGAAGCCAGTCGACTTACCATCGAACGGGTCTTTGTCACCGCTGGCGAGCAACACATTGCCACGCACGCGCAGCCAGTCGAAGTCACGCGATAGTTCGGCTGCAGTGAAGCCAGCGCGGATAGTTTGCCTGGTCTGTGCAAGCGGGCTGCGACCATCGACACCGATTGCGGCATACAAAGATGACGTCAAATTCCAGCGCCCAAAATGACCGTCGCCGTTCAAGCCAAAATAGGTGACGCGATAGTTGTGCGGTCGTACATCGCCCAGCACCGCGGGGCGCACCAATGCGCCATTGTTGTCGTAATAATCAGAGGCGGCTTCGCGATTGATGTTGTGAATAATGGTCGCCTGCGTGGTGTGGCCCAGCACAGGGAAATCTTGGCGGTACACATTCGCGACGAAGACATCATCGTTGCGTAACCGCTGGTTGATGTCATTTAAGCCGGAGTTGGTGTCTTTTTCCAAGCGGCGAAAATAGGCGAGGTTGTATTGCCATTGGTTGTTATCGCGGATACCGAATAAGCGCACACCAATCGGCGCGTCCTGAAACAAGAAGCCGCGAAAATCGGATTGAAACGGTTGAATCCCAATGCGCACGGAGTCAAAATCAAATCGGTCTGAGACGTTGCGTAAATGCACGTCGGCGAATAATTCTTGAATGCCAACATGATTATCGGTGCGGGTTTTTCCTTCGCGCGGATCGACCCGAACGCCCCGTACTTCCTGGAGCCTGGCGTAATTCACTTGGATGGCGGGGACGAATCGAAATTCATAATCAGGCGGCTTAAAGGTGGTGTCGCCTTTAATCAAACCGACCGACAAAATAATTGTTTGCACGAACACCGATTGCTGCGCGCGCCCGAACACATCGTTTGCACCCGTGCGCTCGCTCGATTGCGCACCCACCGGGGTGGGTAGTCGGCGGTACTCCATCAATGAATCCGAAATCGCGGATAGCGCCAAGAACCAGTCTGGCCCCCACTTGGCCAACGGTTCAAACGGCTTATCGCCCTTCCACACATTGTGGTTGTAGGGATCGTACCAAGGCGTTTTTGCGCCAAGACTATCGATGATGCGCCAACGGTCGGGGACCGAAACCGACGCGCGCGGCTCTAGCGGCGAGGGCGGCGGTACCTGCTTGGGATCGATTGGTGGCAGTGGATATTTGAGCGGTTTACCTTGCGGGCGTTCGCGGATAACCTGCTCGCTTGTTGGGTCAATTGGTGTAGGCGCGACTGCCGATACTGGCGGCAGCGAGACCTGCTGCGCGGTGCTCGGCCACGCGGCAGCGCCCAACAAGGCGCTCACGAACAAGCTGATCGGACGGCAATGTAATAGCGTGAGCGGGACGGCACGATTCACCTCATAGCCCCTCACAAACATTTTGCTCGCTCGAGTCATAAAACGGCGCTTGCGGGCATTGCACATAGCGAAGTCGAGTGCCGAGTCCCTGCGGTTGCAGATGATCAGCGCGAATATTGCGCGGTGCATTTTGGATGCCGGTATTGAGCGCTTTGCCGGCGTTGGTTAAGCCCAAAAACGCGATCATGTCATCCTGGTCGACACCATCGCCCGAAACCCCAATCGCGCCCACTAAAACATTACCGCGATAAATCGGAACAGCACCAGGAAAAATTTGTATGCCATTTTTGGCGCGTGCCAAGCCAGTACAGCCGACGGCTGGCGAGCCAGTCACACCGCCGACAATTGCATTGTAGGCGAGGTCTAACTGCAGCCCTAAATGAAAGGGGCTCCAATTTGAGTAGGGAGTTGAGAATGGTCCCCCATTGCCGCCGCCCGAGTTTCCGCCATTGATGCCGTCAGGGAAAAATGGCCGCGCAATGTTGCCAATGGCACGATTGGAAAACGCGGTGCCGTTACTGAACGCGGTGGGATCATTGAAAAATATCTTGGCTGCGGCCATGGTCTGGGCAAATGTCTGCGCCGCAAATGGTGGGGCGACAGCGCTGCCACCTGCGCTGATATATTGTGCGGGCGGTAAGGCGGCAATGTCGGCGGCAGCGGAAGGGTGCGAAAACAGTAAGGCGGTGCGCGCTTTTTGCAACGACACATCGGTACCGAACAATGGCGCATCAGGCGTGCGGGCGAGCGCCAACACTTCACCGTTTGTATCGACCACAGCAACCGTCACCTGCGCTTGCGTGCCAAGTGGCCGGCGAATTTGTGCACGAGCGCGATTGGCGATTTTTAAGGCTTCAGACAAGATTGTTGTGGCTTCCGCCGCCGTCATTAGGCTATCGGTACTAGCGCGCGGCGGATAGCGATTCGCATTCGCTGCATCCACCAGGATAAACGCATTTTGTCCAGAAAATACGCCGCTATCAGCGCGAAAACCAGACTGAGCATTGCCGAACGAGGTGCCCGCTTTTATGATGCCGTTAAAAAATCCAGCAACTGTTTGTACGCTTCCCGCTAAATTGGCAAACGCGGGTGCTAGCGCGGGGTTTGAAACTAATAACTCGCTATCCACAAAACGAAACGTGCGGCCATCGGCAGTGATTCGATTGGCGCGGATATCATCGGGCGCTGCAAAGCTCGCTGACGCAGCAACGGCAATCAGCTCATCGATATCTTGGTCGATATCAGTGATGTCCGCATCAAGGCCGTACACACCGTCCGCTATCACGCCCACGCCACCGACGAGGCGGTTGTTTTTATATAGCGGAAGCCCGCCAGGATCGGCAGCTAAACCTAACGGGGAGCGCTTAGGGCCAACCGTGCCGTCCGAATCGCGCCGCATTAAATCAGAACAAGAAAGTTGCGAAAACTGCACGCCAAACAGCGGGCCGGAAGGCTGGTTAAATTCACGCGGATTAAAGTTTTCTTGAATGATTTGGCTGGCCGTGCGGGTCGAGAACGCATTACCGTTTGATGATAAATAAGCGCCGGTAATTGCTTTGGTAATTGCTGCAAAAGTGTCGGGCAGGATATCGATATTCTCTAGGCCGCCTTGCACCTTAGTGCCGCCACCCTGGCTGCTCGTGATGCGAAAAGTTGTTTTCGCCCCGGTCATTCTAAACACGCCCAGAATGTTGCCCACCCGATCCGTCACTGCAATGGTGGCTGGTGCGTTGCGTGCCGTTGCCTCAAAGGCCGCTTGGGCAATAATTTTTTGTACGTCAGCGACGGTTAAAAAATCAGCAACCGTTGCGGGTGGAGTGCAATTGTTCGCACACACCTCGCCTCCACTTCCACCCCCGCCACAGGATGTGACGGTCAGAATCGCCAAGGTGAGAATCAGGAAGAGTCGGCGTTTCATGGATGCTGCGCGACGAAATTTTTCAAGCTGCTGTCGCTGTCGCTATCGCCGCCGCCCTTCACGGCCCCATCTTGCCCGCCCGCCATTTTTTGAGGAACCTTCTGTTTGGGGTCGTACGGAAGACGATTGGGTGGCAACCCGCCCGGCAACGGCACCGGCGTACCGCTCCTTGAGCCACCCACATGAAAGCCGTGGCAAGTCTCGCAAGTGCCGGGGGCTTTGTCAGCGACGGTCACGTTTCCGCCGTGGCAGGTTTGGCAATTTTTAATGTCCGGAATGGCGATGTCACTACTCAACTTTGAACCCTCTACTTTGTGGCATGAGCCGCATTCATGGGTATTGTGTCGATTGTGCGGGAAGCGCGATTTCGGGAGCCAGTGTTGGGTGATGGCAATCGGCGCGATTTGCCATGGTCTGTTTTTTGCATCACCTTCCTTTTTCTCGCCTACTGCGTTTGTTTTGCTTATCTCATGGCAGGCAAAGCAAACCCGATCCTCCATCAATTCGCGCGTAGTTTTTGCGGCTTTCTCGGTCGCCCAAGTGAGTGCCGACTGACGTTGCGTTGGCTGCAGTCGCTCACCCGGGCGGCGCACACCGTCTTGCACCACCACATCAATCGGCGTGTCAGCGAGTGCTGCCTGTGCGTAGAATTCGCTCACCGTCGCCATTACGTCACCCACATCGCCATGCGGCACCTGGCGGTTGGTGGCTTTCGGCTCAAATTCCAACGAGTGACAGTCTTGGCAATGCTCTTTCATCGTGGTCGGTTTAAAGCGAATGCCGTTTTCATCCGGCACATGACAGTTTTTGCATTCCATGACGATTTTGCCACCGTTACTCGCGTTGGGCCCGCGAACCCCTTTTTTCGCCATGTGAATATCATGCGGAAATTTGAGGTTCGACGCTTCAATCGCCCGGCTGCCAGCGCCACTACTTTGTGCCACCCGCACAACCGCGTCCGTGCCCGATTTGCCCGGTACGAGCATCGAAAGCTTGAAGCCCGGATGGTCTTTGCCGAATTCCGCAATATTGGGTGATGCAGTTTCAGGATGGCGTGTTTTTAAATCCGCATGGCACTGGGTGCACAGCGGTGAATCCTGACGGACCAGACCGAGCGGTCCTTTGTGATCGCGATGGCAGCTGGCGCATCGCGAAGCATCATCGGATTGCATAAACACCGATTCATGCAACGCTTTGGCGGCTTTGGTGTTCAATGCGAAGTGCCAACCGATGCTCTGATGGCAGCTCTCGCATTGTTCGTTTTTGGTTTGGACAAACGGTGCGGCGTGGCATTTGCCGCAATCGCGACCGAAGCTGTGATGCGCCGATGATAATGGGCCCGGATCCCACGATGCGTCCGGCGTGATACCCCATTGGCTACTGGCTTGCATAGTGGCTTGGTGGTTGGCGGTGGCATTCGGTTGGTGGTCGGCGCGATCCAATGCATGCATTACTGGCCAAGCGAGAAATGCCAACAAGATCAGGGACGCGCCCAGCCATGACATCGCCCGCTTGGAAAGCCACGTTTGTGCGAGGCTTGCTCTAAGTGCGGCCCGCTTGCCGTCGGCCTTGTTCGTGTCAATAAGCGGCTCAACAAGCTCTACTGAAAGCGCCAAATCGAAATCCGCTGGTGTCGGCAACACGATGATTTCAAACGGACCAACGGTGATTTTTTGACCCGGTTTGAGGCGCATCGATCGCTCGAAACGGCCGTCTACCTTGATCGCGCCCGCCGCCGCCTCAACAAAACACTTGCCGTCGTCGCTCAAGCCCATCGATGCATGATGTAGCGCCACACGCGGATCGGGCAGGTGTAGTTTGCAATCCGCACCTCGCCCGATCCTGAGCGGGTCAGCTTGTAGCGTTTGTTCAGTCGGGACAGCATCGCCTTGCCGGTTGCGGGTGATGTGGGCGAGCAGGAGTTTCATCGGTGGTCTCGCCTGTTACCAGTAAAAAAATACGGCAACGATATGCGCGGCCAACGCGGCCAGCAACGCGAATGAAACCGGCACATGAACATATAACCAGAGACCCAACGCGGCTTTGAATCGAATATCGGCGCGGGCGCGATCCACCAGTTTTTTCTTCCGAAGCATGAGCGAATACAGCTCATAGTTGCGTTGTTGATCGTCGCCTTTCAGCGTCTTGCCGGTTTCCTCCAAAAATTTTGCCGCCAGTTTGGTCGGGCAGTTTTTAGGTCGGTCGTTGAACTGCGCCAACACGCCGCCCCCGATGCGCGTGCGGCCGATTGATGCCTCGGTCATGTGCGTAACCTCGTCAGGCATCGCCATGGCGACGTGGCGAAGATCGCGATCGATATCGCCAATTTTCAGAACCACACTATCGAGGGTGTCTTCACCCATGTTCTCCGTCATGAGGCGCGGCAAGCGCAGATACACATAAACCCCAAAAAAGCCGGAGAAAATGACGATTAGCATCAGCAAATAGGCTAGGGTATGGACATTCCAACCGACGTGAAATCCAGTGTGCAATGTCACGATGACAATGAGGCTAGCGCCTAAATAAACATGCGCGGAAACCCAGCCCTGCAAACCGTTCGTGTTGCCGCGATAACGCCGCTTTTGCATCCCCAGCCACATCAACCAGACAATCATGAGTGCGCCAATGGTGCCCAAGCCATAGCCAACCGCGGTGCCGCCATAACGGCCAACCGGGAAACTAAACCAGCTATAAACAAATGCGGCGGCTAACGATAGCCCGGCAGCCCACTTTAAGTAGCGATAATGACGGTATTCAAGAAAAGTGCGGTGCCGCATACGCGCCTGACTTGCCCCGTATCCCAATCAGACTGTCACACGATCCTGGTTTGATCGGTTTGGTCGACTTGGTCGATCTCTCGCGGGCATTTTGGTTTTCCAACATTCATACGCGGACTCTCGCTTACTGCAAAGCAGCAGGCGCAGCGCCAGTGCATATCCCCAATTCTAAATTCCGTTCATTCTGCTCAAATGCATGCTGCAGTTTCCCCAAACTTAGCATCAGAGCAAAATCAAAGCCGACTAACTTACAAAACTAAATAACAAAAATAAATAACAAAACTAAATGACAAAAATAAATGACAAGGTTCGCAACACACTGCACAACATGATGAGCGTCAATAAATTAAGTTTAAACGATTTTGGTCGAATTAAACGCCCTTGATTGGGGGGTGCGTGCAAAGCCATTGTTGGCGATGGGCGCACGGGTAACCGATTGACCTTTCGTGAAACAAAGGTCGCGACGAGAAGCCGCAACGGCGCCACGTTCGCGGAATAGCGATGCAATCCGCAGCAACGGACGGCGAAATGTTGCCGCAATGCTACTTCAGAGGGTAAAAGGCTATAATTTCTGCTGATGGCGTTGTCCGTTGTACGACAATATGTATTCATTTTTTGTGAGCTAGGCGACTTGTGGTTATATTTTTTCTGGTGGCGGCAGTCATGTTGGCAGTTGCGCTGGCATTTGTGTTGGTTCCTCTGCTTAAGCCACGCCTTTCGGATGCGCCGCAGATATCGGATGCGGTGAGCAATGTCAGTATTTTCCGGGCACAAAAGGAAGAACTCGATGCCGATGTGGAACGTGGATTAATCACGGCGCATGAGCGCGATGCCGATGTGGCTGAACTCGGCGCACGCGTGCTGTCGGAAGTGCCGATACCGGCTAGCGTGAGTTCCAGCGCCGCCGCTGCCGTCGAGGCCGAACAAAAGACCGAAAGGCGTTCTTGGATTGTCGCACTTTGTCTGGCGATATCGATGCCAATCGCCGCAATTTTGATTTATTTGTCCGTCGGT
The DNA here is from genome assembly GCA_025359985.1 of Burkholderiales bacterium. Taxonomy (GTDB): domain Bacteria; phylum Pseudomonadota; class Gammaproteobacteria; order Burkholderiales; family Usitatibacteraceae; genus UKL13-2. The sequence continues at coordinate 43,936 of JANYDB010000076.1, forward strand.
TCGCCGCAAGGAATGGTGGCAGCGCGAGGCGGGGTTGTGAATAATCCCGCAGCCGCCGATGCCGACACGATACCGGTAACCGATGGGGGCAAAAATACCGCCAATCCCCCCAATTCTGGCTCGCCCGCCTTGTCGGACAAACAAATTTTGGCGATGGTTGATAGCCTCGCCAAAAAAATGAATGAGAACCCGGATGACCCCAAAGGTTGGATTCTGCTGGCGCGCTCGCAAAATGCGTTGGGTCGTTATGCTGAGGCGGTGGCTGCATATGAGCGAGCGATCAAACTCGTTCCCAATGATTCGATGGTGTTGGCCGATTACGCCGACGTGTTGGTGGCGGTAAACAATGGTCGTTTCGATGGCAAGCCTTATGAAATCATTATGAAAGCGCTGAAGCTCGATCAAAACAATATGAAAGCCTTGGCCTTGGCGGGTACTGCCGAAATGCGCTTGGGTAACCGCCCGGCCTCACTGAAATATTGGCAAAAACTCCAGACCTTGGTCGCCAAGGATTCTGATGACGATCGCGAGGTCCGTGCCATTATTGCCGAGGTTTCTGGTGCGCAGGTGCCCGCGCCTCCACCCCCACCTTCAACTACGCCTTCAACTTCACCTTCACCTAAGCCCACTTCGCCAAACCCCGCGCTTGGCACCGCTCCGGGGCAACTTAGCGCGGCTGGAGGCGGCGCAGCTAAGGGTGATGCCGGGATCTCCGCTGCTGGGGCCAATGCCAGCGCCGGTGCCGCGGTCAGCGGTAGCGTGTCGATGTCGCCGGAGCTGCTCGCGAAAATTGCGTCCGGCGATACCTTGTTTGTGTTGGCACGTGCAATTGGTCCGAGCGCGCCGCCTATGCCGCTAGCAGTATTGCGTATTCCCGTGCCGCAAAAATGGCCGTACGCCTTCACTTTAACGGACGCGATGGCGATGGCGCCTGGCATGCGCTTGTCGTCGTTCCCAGAATTTAGTGTCGAGGCGCGAATTTCTAAATCCGGCGGCGCGGTGCCGCAGCCAGGCGATATGACGAGTATGGTGCCGGGGCAAACGACACCAATTAAAACGGGCGCAAAAAATCTGACCATCACCATCTCGCGCATGGTGCCTTAGTGACAGGCGCGGTGCCCGAAACAGAGCGAAAAATAAAGCCCAATGCGATGCCCAAGTCATCGGCTGTGCAGGGAACTTTTCGCGCTGAAGGCTTGACGCTGGCGCGCGGGGCGCGGTGGTTGTTTCGTGGGTTGTCGTTGCGTGTTTGCGGCGGTGAGGCGCTGCTGCTGCGCGGTGCAAACGGCAGCGGTAAAACCAGTTTACTGCGGGTGCTGGCCGGCTTCACCGTGCCTGATGGAGGTAAGCTGTTTTGGAACGATCGTCCGCTCGCACCATTGGGTAGCGTGGGGCGAGATTTATTGCTTTATATCGGTCACGCCAATGCGATTAAGGATGACTTAACGGCACTCGAAAATTTAGCTGAAGCGCTGGTGATGGATGACGTCGCTGCCGCCAATCGAACACCCGAAGCGTTATGCAGCGCGCTGGATTCGGTCGGGCTCTCGGCGCGCCGTGACTTGCCAGCCCGCAAATTATCGCAGGGTCAAAAGCGCCGCATCGGCTTAGCGCGACTATTGTTAGTTGACAAGCCGCTCTGGCTGTTAGACGAACCCACTAACGCGCTTGATACTGACGGCGTGAATTTGTTTACCGGGATCATCAACAGCCATCTTGAGCGCGGTGGTTTGGTGCTGATCGCCAGTCATTTATCGATTCCGCTTGCGGGCACGGTGCGCGAATTGAATTTGGACGAGACTGTCGAGCTGGCTGCATGATTGCACCCAACTCTCTCTTCGAAGCGACGCCCGCGGCGGCGCAGACTGACGCCCCTGGCGCGCCCCGCCTAGAATCTTCGAAGGGGATGCCCGAACAGACAGGTGCATTTTCAGACGCATCATCGGACGTCGTTGAGCAGTCACGGTCGCTGGAACGCGGCTTTTTTGTCAGTACCAAGCGCGACACGTTTTTAGCGTTTCGCTCAAAAGGCGAGGTCATCCAAGCTTTGGTTTTTTTTGTGATGGTCGTGAGTTTGTTTCCGTTGGCAATTGGTGCCGAAACGGTGCTGCTGAAGCGCATAGCGCCAGGTGTCGTGTGGGTGGCGGCGTTGCTATCAGTGCTGTTGACCTTGCCGCGTTTGTTTGCAAGCGATTATCTGGATGGTACGCTCGAGCAAATGTTGCTCTCACCGTTTCCGCTGACGCTCATTGTTGCCGGAAAAATGGCAGCACATTGGCTGACTACGGGGCTACCGTTGGCGCTGATCGCCCCCTTGCTGGGGTTACAATTTGGTCTCGGTGGGGATGAACTTGCCGTGCTGGTCATCAGTCTATTACTAGGTACGCCGATTTTGTCGATGTTGGGCGCAGTTGGCGCAGCGCTGACGCTTGGGGTCCGCGGTGGTTCTGTTTTGGTGGCGCTACTGATTTTGCCGCTTTACATTCCCGTGCTGATTTTTGGCGCAGGGGCGGTGGAAGCGGTCGCCAGCGGTATAGATTACGGGGCAAATCTTTCGCTGCTCGGTGCCGGCTTATTGTTTGGTGCGTTGGCGACGCCTTTTGCCGTGGCTGCAGCCGTTAAAATTTCTTTGGATTAGCAATTCATGAATCTTTACAAATATGCTTCTCCTGCCACGTTTTACCCGCTCGCAGGCAAGCTCATTCCTTGGTTCGCTGCGTTGGCGGTGGTGTTCGGGCTGATTGGCTTATACCTTGGCTTAATTGTTGCGCCTGAAGATGCGCAACAAGGACAGGTGTATCGAATTATTTTTATTCATGTGCCAACCGCGTGGGTCGGCATGGTGGTTTATCTGGTAATGGCCGCCTATGGGGTAGCGGCACTTACGCTTAAAACGCGGCTTTCTTCGATGATGATGGAGGCGTTGGCACCAACGGGTGCTTTGTTTACCGCACTAGCGTTGCTGACCGGCGCACTCTGGGGGAAACCGACCTGGGGGACCTATTGGATTTGGGATGCACGCATGACATCGACGCTCATACTGCTGTTTTTATACGTCGGCTATATCGCGCTCATTCATGCGATTGAAGATAAAAAACGTGCCGACAAAGCCGGCGCCTTGCTGGTGATCGTCGGTTCGGTGAATGTGCCGATTATTTATTTTTCGGTACGCTGGTGGAACACGCTGCACCAAGGCGCATCAGTGTCGGTGACCGGCTCGAAAATGGCGGCGGTGATGGCGCAAGGCATGTTGGTGATGGCGTTGGCTTGTTGGATGTACGCGATTGCAGTGGTGCTCGTTAGAGTACGGGCAATCATTTTAGAGCGGCAGTATAAGGGTGCAAACGACATGGTGGGTTTGAGCATGGGGGCCCGGGGAATGGCCGGTACGGAAATGACAGGTACGGAAATGATGGGAACAAAATGAACATGGCAGATTTTTTTTCAATGGGCGGGCGGGGGTTTTATGTCTGGAGTTCATTCGGTGCAGTGGCGCTGGCACTCGTCATTGAAATGATGCTGGTGAAGAAGCGTGGCAGTGCTGCCGCGCAGTTGAAAAAAACGGTAGCCGAAACTCAACAATGAAAGCCCCAGAATGAAAGCGCGATACAAAAGATTTATCTGGGTAGCAATCGGCTTGTCGGTCGTGGCCTTGGCGGTCACGCTGGTGCTGCGTACGTTCAATTCCAATATTGTGCTGTATATCAATCCCACCGAAGTTGCGCAGAAAAAGATGCCCAAAGATCGCAATTTTCGGATTGGCGGTATGGTTACGGCGGGCAGCTTAAAACGTCAGCCGGACGGCTTGACCGTCAAATTCTCTGTGACTGACATGGTCGAGACCGTACCGGTCAGCTACACCGGCATCCTGCCCGATTTATTTAAAGAAGGAAAAGGCGTAGTCGCCGAAGGTAAGCTCGATGCGGATGGCGTATTTCGTGCGACCGAGGTGCTGGCCAAGCATGATGAAAATTACATGCCACCGGCCGCAGCCGATGCGCTCAAAAAAGCGGGACGCAACATGGATGGCACGCCCATCAAGTCAATAGAAGCGCCAGCCCAATCACCCACACCAGCAAAGCCTTAGGGGATAAACATGGTTCCAGAACTCGGTCAATTCTCGCTCATCTTGGCGCTGTGTTTAGCGGTTGCGCTGGGCATCGTGCCGATGACGGGCGCGTTCAAAAATGATCGTCGGCTAATGGCCCTAGCCAGACCGCTCGCGCAGGGCCAATTTCTGTTTGTAGCGTTCGCGTTTGGTTGCTTGGTCTATTCCTTCATCGTCAGCGATTTTTCAGTGCAGAATGTGGCCGCCAATTCCAACACGCAATTGCCGATTCACTACCGCATCACGGCCAGTTGGGGTTCGCACGAAGGCTCGCTGTTGCTCTGGGTGTTGATGTTGGCCGGTTGGACGTTTGCCGTCTCGATTTTTTCGAAAAATTTGCCGCAAGAAGTCATCGCCCGGGTGTTGGCGGTGATGGGCTTGATCTCGATTGGGTTTTTGCTATTCATGCTGATTACGTCCAATCCATTTGACCGGCTATTACCGGCCGCGGCCGAAGGACGCGACTTGAATCCGTTGCTGCAAGACCCCGGCATGATTATTCATCCGCCAATGTTGTACATGGGCTATGTTGGTTTTTCGGTTGCGTTTGCGTTCGCGGTTGCCGCACTGTTGGGCGGGAAATTAGATGCCACCTGGGCAAGATGGTCGCGGCCGTGGACCTTGGCGGCGTGGATATTTCTAACCATTGGCATTTGCTTGGGATCCGCCTGGGCGTATTACGAACTTGGCTGGGGCGGTTGGTGGTTTTGGGATCCGGTCGAGAACGCATCCTTCATGCCGTGGCTTGCGGGCACGGCGCTTATTCATTCGCTGGCTGTCACTGAGAAGCGCGGTATTTTTAAAAGCTGGACAGTGCTGTTGGCCATCATCGCGTTTTCACTTTCGTTGCTCGGTACGTTTCTTGTGCGTTCTGGCGTGCTAACCAGCGTGCATGCTTTTGCGACTGACCCGAAACGCGGTATTTTTATTCTGGCATTTCTGGCAATTGTCATCGGTTCATCGCTGACGCTTTACGCCTGGCGGGCACAAAAGCTAGGATTGGCGCGGGTTCCGGGGGCGTTTTCATGGGCGTCGCGTGAATTGTTCTTGCTGGTCAATAATTTTTTAATGGTGGTGGCGATGTTGGCAGTCGCGCTCGGCACTTTGTATCCGCTGTTTATGGACGCGCTGGGTTACGGCAAAATTTCAGTCGGTCCGCCGTACTTTGATCTGGTATTCGGTCTCTTGATGCTGCCCGCGCTATTCCTAATGGCCGTTGGCCCAATCGCGCGGTGGCGCAACGGCACGTTGCCTGAGCTTGCTGTTCGCGTGAAGTGGGCGGCGGCGATTGCGTTGGTTTCAGGCATCGGCATCCCCTTACTGCTAGGCAAACTAACCATCTGGATTGCGGTTGGTTTGACGCTCGCGGTTTGGATTGTTGCGGCAACATTAAGCGCGATTGCCCATCGTTTTAAACAGACACCACAGCAAACACCAAAGCCGAATTTTTTGGGCAGGCTCACGGCTGGCATCAAAACCAACAGTCCGTCGTTCTACGGCATGCATATCGCGCATATCGGCATTGCGGTGTTTGTCATTGGCGTGACGATGGTGAAAGGTTTTGAGACCGAGCGGGACATCCGTTTGGCACCTGGCGACGTGGCGACGGAGGGCGGTTATCAGTTTAAATTTATCGGTATTTCCCAGGCGCCGGGGCCGAACTATCAAATTTTGCGTGGCCGATTTGAAGTGAGCAAAAATGGCAAGCTAGTTGAGGTGATGAGTCCCGAAAAGCGCAGCTACTTCGCCTCCGGCCAGACGATGACCGAAGCAGCGATTGACTCCGGCTTCACCCGCGATTTATACGTCTCACTTGGCGAGCCAGTTGAGGGCGCTGCAGACGGTGCATGGGGCGTTCGGATTTACGTTAAACCATTTGTTGATTGGATTTGGTTTGGCTGTTTGTTCATGGCATTTGGCGGCGGGCTGGCGATGACCGATAAACGCTATCGATTGAAGGTGAAGCAACAAGCGCCTGTATCGGCCGTAACAGCAAAACCGACGCCGGCCGGGGCCGGTAGCGCACAGCCAAGCGCCGGAGATTGAGCATGGATGATGCGAAAATTGCTGAAGTTTCATCGGTTGCGGCGTCAGGGCCGCAGCAGCTACCGGCACCGTTGCCAGCCAAAAGCAATGGCCTGCAAAAAGCATGGCGCTACTTTTTGCCATTGGCGATTTTCGTTGGCCTGCTCGGTTTTTTGTATAAAGGATTGAGCCTTGATCCGCGCGAATTAAAATCGGTGCTGATTAACAAACCTGTGCCGGAGTTCACGCTTCCGCAATTGCATCAGCCCAACAAAACGCTTTCGGCGTCCGAAATGAAAGGCCAGGTGTGGTTGCTCAATGTCTGGGGCTCGTGGTGCGTGTCGTGCCGATATGAGCATCCGGTATTGAATGAATTGGCAAAGCAAAGCGTCGTTCCCATCGTTGGATTTAGCTGGAAGGACCGGCCCGAGGACGCGACCGAATGGCTGAAAAAATTTGGCGATCCGTATACGTTGTCGGTGAGCGATATCGATGGCCGTGCGGCGATCAATTTTGGTGTCTACGGTGCGCCTGAAACCTTCGTCATCGACAAGGCGGGCATGATCCGTTACAAACACACTGGCCCGATTGATGAAAAAGCGCTGAACGAAATTTTGCTGCCGCTGATTCATGATTTGCAAAAGGCGGGTTGAGATGTCTCTTCAATTGAAGGTGCCATCGAATAAATGGCTAGTGTCCGCTCCAGTCGGGCGTTTCGAAGCAAAAGTGGCTGACGATGCCCGCCAGAACGGGAGTTTCAATATTATTTTCATGACACTTTTCACCGTCATGATTTGCATATGGTCGATTCACTCAAGCGCCGAGCCTTCCGGTCCCGCGCCCGTTGTGTCGGGCGTAGCATTCGCGCCCACAACACCTGAGATGGAAGCGCGATTAAAAAAATTGGAAACCGAATTGCGGTGCCTCGTTTGCCAAAACCAAACACTGGCCGAATCGCCATCCGGCCTTGCGGGTGACTTGCGACGTGAGGTGCGTATTCTGGCGGTGTCGGGTAAAACAGACGAAGAAATCAAAACATTCCTGCAAGTACGCTACGGTGATTTTGTGCTCTACAAGCCGCTAGTAACAACGAAAACCTACCTGCTCTGGTTTGGTCCGTTCGTATTGCTATTTGGCGGCGGCATGGTGCTGTGGTGGTTTGCGCGGTCACGCCGCGCCAAACTTGAATCTGTTGCGCCCAGTTTGTCTGCCGAGGATGCCAAGCGGGCAATGGATTTGTTGGGCGGCTAGTGTGTTGTTTGCTGAACGATACTGTCGCATGAAAGCACCATCGGCGTGGTAAGGTGAGTAGAGCAATAGCGCAGAGCAATAGCGGACGCGCTGAGAAAAATTTCCGGCGATTCACCATGGGGCATAACGTACCACGATGGGTCGCAGCGTGTTACAACGGGTCACCGTTTCACCAGCCTCAAACCATCAACAACGGAGGATCGTATGGCCGCTTATCTACTTTGGGCAATTGCTGGATTTGTATTGATTATTGCCGAGCTCGTCACCGGCACGTTTTATTTGTTGGTGCTAGGGGTCGCCGCACTGCTCGCCGCGCTCGTCACGTTTTTGGGAGGCGATGTTTGGGTGCAAGTGATGATCGCCGCAGCCGCGTCCGTTTTTGGGGTTTATCTGGTCAACCGGTGGCGCGCATCGCGTCCCGTCGATGCGCAATCCACCAACGATCTCAACATCGGCCAAAGCGTGGTCGTCGAATCGTGGACTGATGAGGCCAGTGGCATGGCGCGCGTTAAATATCGCGGTACGACGTGGGATGCAAAAGTCAACGCACCCGCCAAACTAAACGATGTGCTCTACATTCACTCCCATGAAAATGGCGTTTTCAAAATCGGCAGCAAAACGTAAAAACCGTCCTATTCGTCGGCCAGTCAATCAACAGTATCGAGTGGCGACTTAGTCACCTGAATTTTTGCATTTCCATCCCCGGAGAATTGTATGCCATTTAAATTATTCGCTGTCATTATCGCCACTGTCTTCATCGCCTTCGTGCCTGAAATACGCGGCTACGCAATACCGTTTTTCTTTCTTGGCACCGTGATCGTGTTTGTGATTGAAGGCGTGCGCATCGTGCCCCAGCAAAGTGCTTGGGTGGTCGAACGCCTGGGTAAATTTCAATCGGTGTTGGAGCCTGGATTGAACGTGATCGTGCCATTTTTTGATCGCGTCGCGTATCGTCACATCCTGAAAGAAACACCGCTCGATATTCCGGAGCAAATTTGTATCACCCGCGACAACACGCAGCTCGCGGTAGACGGCATTATTTACTATCAGGTAATCGACCCCAAGCTTGCCAGCTACGGCTCGAGCGATTACATCGCTGCTATTTCGCAACTCGCGCAGACGACGCTGCGTAGCGAAGTCGGCAAGATGGAATTGGATAAAACTTTCGAGAGCCGCGACACGATTAACCATCAAGTTGTCAGCGTGCTCGATGAAGCGGGCCGCACTTGGGGCGTGAAAGTATTGCGCTATGAAATTAAGAGCCTTACCCCGCCCGAAGCAATCCTGCGATCCATGCAGGCGCAGATCACCGCCGAGCGTGAAAAACGCGCGCTGATCGCAAAATCAGAAGGGGTGCGTCAACAAGAAATCAACATGGCTGACGGTCAGCGACAAGCTGCGATTCTGGCATCCGAAGGTGAAAAACAAGCCGCCATCAACAAAGCGCAAGGTGAAGCGACGGCGTTAACGACCGTCGCCGAAGCAACGGCCAGCGCCGTTCGCCAAGTCGCCGCCGCGCTCGAAGCGCCCGGCGGGCAACAAGCCGCCAACTTAAAAATCGCCGAGAAATATGTTGAGCAATTTGGCAACTTGGCCAAGGCAGGCAACACGCTCATTGTCCCCGCCAACATTGCCGATGTGGCCTCGATGCTCACGACCGCGATGACGGTGTTGGATAAGACTAAGCAGGGGATGAAGTAGGCTTTTCGCTGTTGGCATTTTACGTTTTGCGTTGCACCGTCTGATGATTGAAATGGTCTTATTGCTGCGCGGTATCAATTATGGAGGGTGAAGAAAAATGATTGAAGATGCCCGCCGATAGACCAGCTCCAAGGATTGGCTAGGCAGGTTTGACGTACTTGACTGGCAAAAAGACGGCATTGGCTGTGAATCACATCGACATATCGTTCAAAGCGCAGCGCCTCGCTGGTGGTGTGAACGGGCGCGGGCACGGCGAGGAAAGAGAGAAGCCCCTCCGCCTCAGCCGCCATCTCGCTTTTGCTTCGTGCTGTTGCTTCGTGCTGGTGCGACAGTTATATTGCGGATGCTTGCGCATGCCGTTATCGGCAATCAGCGCATCCCACTTGAGATGCGAAACGAAATGGTCGGCATGTTTGAACGAACCACATGCCTTACGATCTGCAAACGATCACGACTTGTGCTCATTTGAAAAACAGCGGCACATTGGCATTGTAGTACTCGCCTACACAGCCTGAGCCGCCCGCCTTATCTTGTGCTGAAGCAAAGACTCTAACCACGTAGCGCTTGGCATTCAATATGTCTGACATGGCTTGGTCGCGGATACCTCGGTACATCTCAAAACTAAGCACGTCGCCACCTTCTACATAGTGAACTTTGTTGTAATACGTTGGTGCTCCGCCCGTCTCTTGCACTTGGACGGTGTAGTTACACACGCCGCCAGTGATCTTGGGTTTGATGCTCACCACGCAGATAAATTTTTCACTCGCTGAAAATAAATTCTTGCTGTCCCACGTGTGCGCGCTACAGTCCATGCTGTGCGTCAGTGAAGCAACACCACTTGCAATAGCGCCGCCATCCACTACGGTAAGTTTGTGATTAAGTTTGCCCAGACAGCTTGGCAACGGGGAGCCTGAATTGAGTGGTGTGGCGTGTGCGGAAATGGTGTACTCCCCTTTGCCCCAGCCTGGCCCTTGCTTGATGGCGGACAGTACATCCGCTGGCTGGCCGGTGTTGTGCGCCACGGCCTTTTGCACGCCGTCTTTGGCCACGGTGAGCGTGTATGCGCAGTTTGGTTGGTTGGCTTGTTGGTTGATGATACGTACGTCCATGCTAATGGCTGTTGGCATGAAAAGACTGCTGAGTGTGCCGTCCGTGTCAAAAGTGCTGTTGCCAAGAGGTGTGGTGATCGAGACCGTCGAGCTGTCAATGGTCATCATATTGAGTGCGCCGAGCTTTGGCCCTGCGAGATGTGCCGATGAACTCTTGATGCCCCCCGAACATGCAGGAACGTCGCTAACAGGAACGGGGGTCCAAGGGCCAACGGTAGCGAGGTATTGGCCAGGCGCTGGCACTTGGTCAAAAACCATCGTTTGGCTCATCGGCAAGGTGCTAATACCCGTATTCTCGATGGTTTTGCCAGTGGCCTCGTGCTTCAGACGAACCACGTAGCCGCACGGCGTGTCGGACTTTCCTTCAACGTTCACCATCCAAATTTTGTTGGTCTTGTCATAACCATCGTCGACCAGTTTCACACCAGTGATGTTAGTCGCAATGCTAAGCTTGAAGCGCTTGATTTCAAAGTCGGCTGACGCACTGCCAACGCAGT
>JANYDB010000118.1 GCA_025359985.1 Burkholderiales bacterium
CGTTGCCGGTTTGCATGTCATTACGGCTGTCTATAGCGGCGATATAGGCAATCTCACCAGTACAGGCACGCTCACGGGCGGTCAAAACGTTGCGATACCGATCACACCAATTACGCTGCCTTCGGGCAATGTCAGCGTGACATTTCCAACCACTAATTTCCTAACCACCGGTGGTACGCCGCCTTACACTTTTGCGGTCACCGGTGGGATGTTGCCACCCGGCCTTACATTAGCGGCCAATGGCGCGCTAACGGGCGTGCCGACTGCGGCCGGCATTTTTGACGTAGACATTATTGTTACCGATGCCAACAACGCAATGGGCACCAGAGTCTATATGATCACTATCAATAAGGGCTTGCAAACGATTCTTTTTTCGTTACCTGCATCGGGTCTTGTCAGGCGCAGTGTTCCGTTGACTGCCACCACAAGCTCTGGTCTCGCTGTCAGTTATTTAGTGACCACACCACTGACATGCAGTATTAATGGTGCGACCTTAGTTTTTAATGCGGCGGGAAGCTGCGCCGTAACGGCCATTCAAGCAGGGAACGCCAACTTCATTAACGCAACCAATGTGATTGCCGTTGTGAACGTCGCCGCTCGCGCCAGCTTACAATCGCTACGCCTACGCAATGATAACGGCCAAACCATGGTGGCCCGTCTACTGGGCAATGTATTGCAATTCACAGCGGACAACGATCCTGGCCCAGGCTTCCGCGTGACAGGTCTTGCCGATCTTGACGGCAATGGCTCATCAGATCTGATTTATCAAAACACCACACAAGGTGAATTTGGCGACGTGCGGGTTTGGAAAGATTTGTCTCCTACCGACGATCGCCTATTGCGCATCTTGAAGCTGACATGGCAATTAGAAGCGGTGGGCGATTTGGACGGCGACGGATTTGGTGACCTTGTTTGGCGTTTTAGAGGGCAATCAACTAGCCCAGGTGATACCGGCGTGTCGTATGTGTGGTTTACCAATGGTACCAATGTTGTACAGGTACGCAAACGCGGCGGTGCGCCATTGGATTGGAAGCTAATGGGAGCGCTCGACATCAACAATGATGGTGCGGATGACATGATCTATGTGAGTTCAACCAACGAAATTCGCGCTCTGATGGCAACGTCCGGGCGCAGTTGTGCGAACTTGAGTACCGGGGCGATTCCGGCTGGCTTTAGTCCAGTACGGCTTGCTGATTTCACAGGCCAGCACCGAGCTGATTTGCTGACGCGCAATGCAACTACAGGCGCGACCCAGCTCATTTCACTCAATGCAACGGGTTTCACACTACCGGTATCCGCCGCAGACCCCAATGATCCAAACGCAACATGTACGCCGGTTAGTTTCTCGATCGCCGCAACATTAAATCAACTAGCTCCGACTGATCCGACGTGGATTTATTACGGCGCAGCAGACTTTAACGGCGACGGCGTGACGGATATTGTATGGCTGCGCCCGGATGGCACGCTGACATTATGGCTCATGAAACCCAATAATCAGCAGCCCTTGATCATCAATAATGTAGGCTCAGCACCCGCTGGGTACTCTGTCATTCAGCCTTAGCCTTGACTTTTATCCTAAGCCTCGCTCGCATCTGTGAGGTTGCATAACATCCATGGTGGATGCTTGCATGGACAATAACGATTGGCACTTTGGTAAAACTCATACCCTGAAAATTTCAAGGTTGGATTTGCTTATTGGCATAATTTGCGAGGAAGGAAAAAGAGGACGGAGGGGAAGGGAACGGGAAAGGGAAAGGGGAAGGGAAAGGCGATACATTTGACACCTATCCGAACCTGTACATACAATGTACATGTACACATTAAAACCTAAGGATCATTCTCATGGCTGCCGCTGTTCAACGTATTGTGGTGCAGACAACTTCGACGGACAAAAAAGCGATTGCTGCGAAAGCGAAGCGACTTGAAATACCGATCTCCGAACTGATGCGGCGCGGCGCGTTTGCTTATGAATCAGATGAAGCCGATCTGGCACTCAGCGCACTGGCTGATGTAGCCAAAGGGGCCGCTGATCGCGCGGGCGCGGCGATTGACGATGCACTGGATTTTATTGCGGCGAGTAACCAGCGTATTGCCGCGATGGAAACCAAAGCAGCCAGGCTGCCCGCTAATAAAATAGTCGGCAAGGCAGGCGGCAAAGTGGTGAAGATGGCGAAGAGAGCGTAATGGGCGTCACTGAAAAAATATGGGGCGCTTTAACCTCCATGATCAAGCTGGAAGATAAGGTCAACCGGCAATCTGAGGCCATGAAATCGCAGCAGGCAAAAATCGAAGACCTCACCGGCCGGATAATTCGCTTGGAGACGCGGCTGGATATGTTGATGCAGGCCGCGACGATTAAACAGCTCAAGGGATGAGTGGTAATTTTTGCGCCGTTGGCATCACCGCAATTAACACCGGACGATAAACCTTAAAGCAATAAACCCTGCTTCGCGGGCAATCCGATTCGTACCACTTTCACCATTTTGTCTTGCACCTGTACGACTTCAATTTCATAGTCGCCAATCGTCACCGAGACGCCAGGTTCGGGGATGTCTTCAATTTGTTCGATCAATAAGCCGTTCATGGTTTTGGGGCCATCGAGCGGGAAGTTGAAGCCGAGCTTTCGGTTCAGCACACGCAGCGGGCACGAGCCTTCGACCATCACGCTGCCATCGTCCTGCTTGCGGTAGAAGCCGACGTTCATGGGCGATTGGCTGGTGAATTCACCAACGATTTCTTCGAGAATATCCTGCAGCGTGACCAGCCCCTGAATTTCGCCGTATTCATCCACGACCAGCGCCATCCGTCGTTGCTGTTCCTGAAAATGGGTGAGCTGCTGCAATAGCGGCGTGCCTTCAGGAATAAAATACGGCTCGCGCATAATTTCGCGCAGGGTGTCGTGATCAAGCGGCTCTTTGCGGGATGCATTAAGCACTTTACGTACATGTACCAGGCCGATAATGTTGGATAAATCATCCTCGAATACAACAATGCGGGTGTGGTGCGAGGTTGATAGCGCGCTGCGTATATCTTCAATTTTATCGTTGATGTCGACAGCCTCAATAAGTGAGCGCGGCGTCATGGTGTCATCGACAGTCATGTTTTCGAGATCAAATAAATTCATCAAAATATTTTGATGTTTCTTTGGAATAAATTGCCCGCCTTCCAGCACCAGCGTGCGCAATTCTTCCATCGATAATTGCTGCGCGCCCTCGACCGCAGGCTTGATGCGCAGCACTTTCAATATGCCGCGCACGATCACATTGACAAAAAACATCACGGGCTTGGTGGCCCAGATGAGCGGCGTCAGTATGTAGCTGGCGAGCAGCGCGATTTTTTCAGCGAAGCGTGCGCCAATGACCTTCGGCAAAATCTCGGCAAAAATCAGAATGCAGATCGACGCCGCGCCGGTTGCGATCGCCAATACATATTCGCCCTCGCCAAATAAACGCCGACAAATTTCAGCCACCAGAATCGTGGTTGCGGCATTAATGACGGTATTGCCAGCCAGGATGAAGGACAGCATTTCATCCACCTTGCTGAGCAGCTCACCGGCGAGGCGCGCACCACGGCTGCCCTGCTTAATGAGATGACGCAGCCGATAACGGTTGAGCGCCATCATGCAGGTTTCGGACATCGAGAAAAAACCGGATGACGCCAGCAACATCGCCAACGTGACCATAAGCCAATGGATAGGAATGTTGTCAGTCATAGCGCCGACATGAAAGTCATTTCCTGACGGGGTTTTTGAGGCGAAAGTGCCTCAAAAACCCCTCCAGTGCTAGAGTTTAATTTATCAAAACAGCCGTTTTGGCCATACCATCCAGCGCAGCCCATCAATAGCGCTTAAGAATAATTTCGAGTACAAACTTGCTGCCGACATACGACAGCAGCAGCATGGCGAAACCGATCAGCGTCCAGCGTACTGCGACATTGCCGCGCCAGCCAAGCTTCCAATGGCCCGCAAGCAAGCCGCCAAAAATAATCCACGACATAAACGCAAACACGGTTTTATGCGTGGTTTCAAAAGCTTTACCGAACAGGTTTTCCGAAAAAAAGACGCCGCTAATCAGAGTCGCCGTCAGCAGGATAAAAGCAAATCCGAGCAGCCTAAATAATAATTTCTCTATTGCCAGCAATGGCGGCAGATTGTTATTCAGCACGTCGAACGTGCCCGCGTGCAAGCGCTTGTCCAAAAATAGCATGAGCAATGCATGCAGGGCCGCAACGGTGAACAACGCATAAGCCAAAATCGCGACCGCAATATGCAGCTTGAACGCCCAACCGCCATACATGACGATGCGCTGGGCGGGCAGTAAAGTCGGCAGCAGTGCGGCCACTACCGCAAACGGAGCCAGATAAAGTGCCGCCAGCCGCGTCAGGCGGGCATCATTACTCAGCACGACGTAGCTCATAATACTGATCCAGACAATCAATGAAATGGCATGAGAAAATCCGATATTAAAACCGTCTTCCAGCACCAGCGCATCGGCGAGCGCGAATGCATGCAGCATAATGGCGAGCCACAGCAAAATTTTTGATAGTTTTGCCGCATCGAGCTTGGCTGCATTGACCGCGCTAACCTCGTGCTTATCACTATTTTTGCTGGTGCTAGGGTGGGCAGGGCCCGAGCTCGACTTCCCGGCAAACGACCACGCGGCGGCGCTTGCCAGAAGATATAAAGCTGCGGTGATAAAATTAAAGGCTGTAAGCAACATAATCTTTGATATTTTTTATTGTCAAACTCACTTTGAGTTTACACCATACCGCTCGGTGAGCTCGGCTCCCCCAGTGTGTGAAATGAAGGCCTCATGCTCGATAACCTCACCCATCGTTTTGCTGGCATCGTTAAACAATTACGCGGCCAAGCGCGGCTGACCGAAGAAAATATCGCCGATGCATTGCGCGAAGTGCGCATGGCCTTGCTGGAAGCCGACGTCGGCCTGATGGTGGTAAAAGATTTCATCCAGAAGATTAAAGAGAAAGCGCTGGGCGCAGAAGTGCTGCAGAGTTTAACGCCCGGGCAGGCGTTTATTGGCATCGTCAATAGTGAACTTACCGTGCTGATGGGCGGCCAGGATGCGGCCACGGCAGCACCGCAGCTCAATGCCCTGCCGATCAATCTGGCGACCACCCCGCCGGCGATTATTTTGATGGCGGGCTTGCAGGGTGCGGGCAAAACCACCAGCGCTGGCAAGCTTGCCAAGTTACTTAAAGAGCGCCATAAAAAGAAAGTATTGCTGGTGAGCGGTGATGTGTATCGGCCTGCCGCGATTGAGCAATTGCGCACCCTGGCAAAACAAGTCGGCGTGGATTTTTTTGAGAGCGATATTACGCAAAAGCCGGTTGATATCGCCGTCGCCGCCAAGCAATGGGCGAAGATTCATTTTCATGATGTGCTGATTGTTGATACCGCAGGCCGGTTGGCTATTGATGAAGCAATGATGGCCGAAATCAAGGCGGTGCATGCGGCCATTGAGCCGATTGAAACCTTGTTTACCGTAGATGCGATGCAAGGCCAGGACGCGGTGAATGTTGCCAAAGCTTTCAATGAAGCGCTGCCTTTGACCGGCATTATATTAACCAAACTTGACGGTGATTCGCGTGGAGGCGCGGCTTTGTCAGTGCGCCACATCACGGGCAAACCGATCAAGTTTGTCGGTGTGTCCGAAAAAATGGATGGAATCGAACCGTTTTATGCAGACCGCATGGCATCGCGAATTTTGGGCATGGGCGACGTGCTTTCGCTAATTGAAGACGCGCATAAAAATGTTGATATGGCAGAAGCGCAAAAGCTCGCTGAAAAATTCAAGAAAGGCAAAGATTTTGATTTCGATGATTTTAAATCCCAGCTCACGCAAATGCGCAAGATGGGCGGCGTATCGGCGCTGATGGATAAGCTCCCTGCGCATTTGACGCAAGCCGCCAACCAGGCCCCGGACCTTCAGGAAAAGCAGATGCGCCGCACTGAAGGCATTATCAATTCCATGACACCCCAGGAGCGCCGAAAACCGGAACTGCTAAAGGCATCTCGCAAGCGCCGCATTGCCGCTGGTGCGGGGGTGCAAGTGCAGGAAATAAATCGCCTCATCACGCAATTTGAGCAGATGCAAAAAATGATGAAAATGATGAAGGGTGGCGGCATGGCGAAGATGATGCGCGGCATGAAAGGCATGATGCCGGGCATGAAGTAACGATGTGATTGGGATGTGTATGCTTTTATATATTTCCATCACCCCGATCGCCTTACCCAACCATCCCAACCCAAATTAAAGATTGAATGTTTTGCCTGAATTTCTGACCGCCACCGAAGCCCGCCAGCAACTCGAAACTGGCACACTAAGCTGCGAAGCGTTGGTACGCCAGTGCTTTGCCCGCATTGACGAGCGCGAAGCGGTGATTGATGCCTGGCAATTTTTAGGCCGCGAGGCCGCTATCGTTCAAGCGCAGGCCCACGATAAATCCTCAAGCAAAGGTCTGCTGCACGGCATACCGATGGGCGTGAAAGATATTATCGATGTAGCCGGCATGCCCACCCGCAATGGCTCGATGATTTTTGCGGATGCCCACAAAGCCAGCATGGACGCGGCTTCTGTGGCCATGGCGCGGATGGCAGGGGCGATTCCTTTTGGTAAAACAGTTACCACCGAATTGGCTGGCTTCTCACCGGGCCGCACCCGCAATCCGCGCAACCTTGAACACACGCCTGGCGGCTCATCAAGCGGCTCGGCCGCGGCGGTGGCCGATGGCCATGTGCCGCTTGCGATTGGCACCCAGACCTCAGGCTCGGTAATACGCCCTGCCGCTTATTGTGGGGTGTTCGGCTTCAAACCGAGCTTCGGGCTCATCCCCCGCGGCGGCGTCAAACTGCAATCAGACACTCTCGATACGGTCGGCGTATTCGCACGCTCGGTCGATGATTTAGCACTATGGTATGCCGCGATGACGGGAGCACGCGCCACATTTTTAAATCAGCTGTCGTACCCAAATTCGCACCAAAATTCACGCTCGCTGCGCATCAATATCATCACCCGACTGCTTGACTACGCCGATATGGAAATGGGGGTCACGGTTGCCGAGGCGAGCGATGTATTATCGACCGCCGGCGTGAAAATCCGCGATATAAGGCTGCCCGCCATTTTTGATGACGCCGAAGCGGATCAACGTCTCATTCAGCTTAGCGAGATGGCGCACCATTATGAGTGGGAGCATGCCGAATATCGTGATCTGCTAAGCCCGCAGTTGGCGAATGCACTGGATGAAGGCGCGCGCATTTCAAAGGAGGCTTATCGCCAGGCCATGCAACGCAGCGATGTCATTCGCAAGCAGGCAGACAACTTGTTTGGTGATTGTGACGCCTGGCTGATGCCGGCGGCGCAAGGCGGTGCGCCAAAAGGCCTTGATGCGACCGGCGACCCGGTGTTTAATCGGCTGCCAACGCTACTGCACCAGCCCGCGATCAATGTGCCGCACTATCAAACCAAGGCGGGATTACCGCTTGGCTTGCAGCTCGTCGGCATGCGTCACCAAGATGAAAAATTATTAAACGTGGCCCGGCAGGTAAAGGTTTTGCTTAAGGCCCATCGGGATGTTTATTAACTTAACCCGCATCAAGACTGAAGCTTTTGTCGCTAACGGTTAAGCCGAAACCCCCAAGTAATCAGGCCATAATGCGCTGTAAACCAAGGCTTGCGCCTAGGCCCTTGTTTTTGTTATAATTTTGGACTTCGCAGTACAGGCATGTTGATTAACCTGAACTGTGTAAGCGTTACCGGTTCGCAACCGGCCCGTTATCCGTTCTCAACGGATTGTTTAATGAAACAGTTTTTACACTAAAGGATTCACTCATGGTCGTTATCAGACTCGCACGTGGCGGAGCCCGTGGCCGCCCCTTTTACAATA
>JANYDB010000023.1 GCA_025359985.1 Burkholderiales bacterium
TTTTGTTCTGTGGCAAGCCTCACCGCTTCAGCTTTGAATTCGGCGGTGAAGGTACGACGGGGAATACGTTTCATGGTGGCTCCTAACAAGTTGATAAAGTAACATCAACTTGCCCGTCCACAATTTCGGACCCCGCTCAGAACTCAAGCTCTACGACTTTAGTTGAACATACCCGCTTTGATCCGTCCTCAATTGTAAACCTTCAAACTTGATTTTCTTTAGTTCGCGGCTACTTAGTGCAGCCAAAATACGCCGTAAAGCTGGTGCCTGAAATAGTGCCGAGAATACCTTCAGAGCCGCTAGTATTCGGGTCAAACAGGGTCAAATTAGGATGCATTTCCAATTTGTAACTATTGGCATTGGTCATCGTGTATTCAACAACACGTCCATTGCTATTTAAACTAATCGCATCGTTAACTGTGCCGTTGAAATTAAATGGCTTGCCAACCACGCCAGCGTAAGTCACACCTTTCAACTCGGTGACAAGCGCAGGTATAAATGGCTCAACCATGCCAATCGCACACGAGTCACCAATGGCGACATCATTAAATCCGCTACCGTAAGTAACCTTTGCTGTGCCATCGGTTGGGCCACTTACAGATGACGATCCGGTCTGAAACGGCAAGCCGCCAAACCACATTAATGCGCTAATATTGATTGCAGGCGCGGTGTTGTTTTCCAAACACTTTGAATAGTTTTTTGCGCCGTCTGGAAGGGTTTGTACGGCAGCGCAAGCGATCGGCAATTGCGCTAAAAAATCAGCCTTGGCTTTGGCCGTTACTGCGCTATAAAGATCACCACCTGATACCGGCGGTATCGATACCGCCGTGAAGAACGGGGCCGCGCCCGCATTCGCAATCACAATCGGCGCAGCCCCATTGGCCTGCATGAGCCAAACGGTCAGCGTCCCATCCGGCTGTACCCACACCAGATCAAGGATGCCATCACCATTAAAATCGCCCGCCGCATAAAACTGCCAGCCCGCGATGGTGGCAGGCAACGTCCCCGCTAAATTACTCACCACCAAGGTACTTGCCGTACACGAGGCATTCTGATCATCCGGCGCACCTGCATAAATCGGCAACGTCAAGCCCGCCGCACTCAACGACAGCAATTGCACCTGGCCCGTAGTCGAATTACGGATCAACACATCGCCCCGGCCCGAGCCCGTAAAGTCACCGAACTTCAGCGCCGTAAAGCCCGCTGGTATAGCCCCCGCGCTCAAATTAGCGCAGGTACGGTTCGGGGTCGCCATCAGGACCCGCAGATTGTTGTCCGGACTGAGATACACCATATCAGCCGCGCCATCCCCATTCAAGTCTGCTGCACCCAAGAGCGTCCAAGTAACCGGCGCACCACCGCGCTTACGCACCTGGGTAACCGTGCGGCCATTGGTAAACCAGATGTATGAAACGCCGGTATCAGGGGACGCTACCACTGTATAGCGCCACACCAAATCACCAAAGCCATCGCCATCCAGATCGCCCACTGCCTGCACATCCCACACCCGTTTTACTTTACGTAACAAAAATTGTGCGCTGGCATTAAAGCCCGGCCAGACCGAGACATCACCGAATTCGCCCTGGGTAATATCCTGGAAGATAAGGTCGGCTTTACCGCTTTTATTAAGGTCCACCGCGCCGACGATGCGAAAATTAACACCCGGATCTGCGATAGGCGTGAACTGGAATTGATTATTGACGAGACGGCCTGCACGCAACACCGAGTCAGGCGAGCGTACCAGCAGGACACCGCCAGCATTACCACCCAGATTAATGCCGCCGATGACTTGGGTTTGTGGTGGTGGTGTTACTGCACCGGCCGCAAAGCCTACAACATCGACCGGCGTTAGACGGTTCGCGGTGGTGCCGTCGCCTAATTGGCCAAAGAGGTTAAAGCCCCAACACTTGACGCCGCCGCCGATAGTTAGAGCACAGCTGTGGTTACCACCTGTTGAGATGGCAGCAGCACCAAAGGTGAGCGAGGTTACGGCGATTGGTGTACCGCGTTGTGTGGTGGATCCGTCACCAAGCTGGCCTTGGTTGTTAAGGCCCCAGCATTTCACCGCACCGCTAACAATCGCGCAAGTATGAAAGCCACCGGCTGCGATATTAGTCACGCCGGGCGACAATCCGCTTACGTCGACGGGCGTTGAACGATTCGTGGTGGTGTTGTCCCCCAACGCCCCATAAAGATTGCCGCCCCAACACTTAACACCGCCGCTAATGGTTAGCGCGCAGGCGTGTTCATCGCCTACCGAAATAGCGGCCACGCCGGAGGTTAAACCAACCACATCAACGGGCGCATTACGCGGCGTGAGGGTGCCGTCGCCAAGCTGGCCTTTCAGATTATTGCCCCAACACTTGACGCCTTGGTTAGCAGTCAACGCGCAACTAAAATAATTACCGGCCCCAATCGCCACGACACCCGAAGTCAAGCCAAAAACATCAACGGGCGTTCTCGGGGTGCTTAACGGAACATTGTTGCCAACTTCCCCACGTCCGTTAGATCCCCAGCACTTAGCACCGCCCGCAGCAGTCAGTGCACAGGTGTGATAACCACCGGACGCAATTGCCGTTATGCCCGAAGCAAGACCCACCACATTAACCGGTAGACTGCGATCGATCCCGGTGTTGTCGCCCAACTGCCCATCGCTGTTATAGCCCCAGCATTTGACGCCACCTCCGCTTGTCAGTGCACAGGTATGACTATTTACGCCGCCCGTTACCGCAGCAACGCCCGCTGTCAATCCGCTGACGTCCGCACCTAAAGCGCGGTTAGTGGTGGTGCCATCGCCGAGCTGACCAAACTGATTAAACCCCCAACACTTGACACCGCCACTCACCGTCACTGCGCAGGTGCTTGCGCCGCCTGTAGCGACTTGCTTGGCGCTGACCGAGGTCGTTTGCGCGCCGGCCATGCCGGTAAAAACCCCCGCCGCTATAAACAAGGACAGGACGCACGCCATCACGGGGTTGCGTACAAATCTGCTACGCGTGTTGGGTAATCGGCATTGTTCAGTGCGCGCTAAGTCCATGGTGAATCCTTGGTTGGGGTTTAAATAAAATGGGTGACGCATAAAGTGAATGGGTTGTGCTTATTAAGTAATGCGAGAACTCGCCGGAACCGGCTCATTTTTTTTATTCATCAAGATTGAGCGATAAAGTCGCAACAAAGCCCCAATGAAAAGCTACCCCGCTTTCGAAGGGTGGCTTTTGGTTTTAAAGCGCAGAGCGTGCGGCTCTGTTTGCTGTTTGCAAATGGTCTGCTTACGGATAGCTGCGTCCGTTGACCGTTGCGCGAATGAGCTCGGTCGTCGTTGGGATTTGCGGTGGCAGCGCGCCGCCGGGTATCGCCGAGGTGCAGAGCCCCGTTTTACCAAAGGTTCGGACGTTGCCAATCGCGCTGGCGTTGTTCGTGACATCTTTGACTACGCAGGTAGCATCTTGAGCGCCAAGGCCAGGGAAGGCGGAAAATTCAAACGTAGTACGCGTG
>JANYDB010000015.1 GCA_025359985.1 Burkholderiales bacterium
CCGCACCCGGATTTATTCCCGATAAATGGCCATCTATGGCCGAAGAAAAATGGCATCGTGATGTTTATTCCTACTACGAGCGTCCGCCTTATTGGGAATAAGTCACACCATCAGATGTTTTTACTTCATTAAAAAATCCCCGCAATAGCGGGGTTTTTTTATGTTTTTTTTACATCCTCCTCAGTACATAAATAAAATTCTTTACTATTTAAAGAAGTGTTGCCGCGGAAAAGTTAGAAAAACGAATAAGACCTGTTAAAAATCAGCTTTAAGCTAAATCAACGGCGGGTCAGTTTCCCGGTTGAAATGACGATGCATTGAAAGGCTTTCTATAAATTGATTAATATAATTTTCGGCTTGTGGCGTGACCGTGCTAATTTTTTTTATCGCCGTTTCTTCTACCGGATAGATAATTAAACCGGCATCAATCTCTCCGCCAGGCAGGGTTTGTTTGATGCCAAGTGACGCCAGTAATGACCACGCGCTGCCGATGGCCAGAATCGGTTTGCAATGGCGATAATGTTCTTTGATAAAGTCGATTATCTGTCCATTTACCTCTGGATGTAATCCGTCCGGCAGCACGACTGCGTCCCACAGGACAGCGGGCGCGGTTTCAAAAGTTGTCTCACAGTGAACAGGCTCGCCTTTCCCTTTACCTTCACCATTAAATTTATTCGGCTCAATCATGCCAAGCCGAACCCCGATGAATCTAGGAACCGCCCCTGCTTTAATTAAAGCCGCCTAAACTTCTCTAAGATCATCAACATTAATATCGGTACATACAATCAACGCTACACGTCGGGTCTTAATATTGCCGTCGCCGGGCCGCGCAAACAGCGATAAAGCGGGCGATTGTGTTATTTCGGGTTTGCCCGGATTTTCGATTACTCGCACTTGCGGTGTCGGTGTCGCAAAGCCCAAACCATTTGCGACGGCATCAGCCAGCTCATCATCAACATTGGCCAATAAGGAAACGACACGTTCACGTATAGCTTGGGTTTGCACCCGAGTTAATTTAAATTTAAACGCGCCAACGATATAGTTTTTTTCAACCTGAGTTTGGCTGTTCCAAAATAATTTGGCTTGTGTGTAATGGCCAGCGAATTTCTCTGGCTTACCGCTTACTTTGTCTTCGGTAACAGCATCAGGAAAAGTGACAAACCCTTTCATGCCGGACTGAAACGGGCATCCACCACCCAATGAATTCGGCTCATATGCCACGCGACCTCTCGCGATGGATTGCTGGCGCATTCCATCGCGCTGGTCATTATGAGCGGGCGCGAGAGACGCGTTAATTTTCCTGAGTTGGGTGTCAAGATATGAGTGATGTCGGCCCTGCAACAATGGGTCATTACTAAAATCCATGCCCGGAATGATGTTGGCCGTACCGAAAGCAACCTGCTCGGTTTCGGCGAAAAAATTATCAGGGTTGCGATTTAAAATCATGCGGCCAACAAGCTGAATAGGCATCAACTCTTCGGGGATAAGTTTAGTCGCATCGAGCACATCAAAACTAAAGCTGTCGGCTTATTTTGCTGTAAAAACCTGAAGGCCCAGTTCCCATTCCGGAAATGCGCCTGCTTCAATGGCTTCCCATAAATCCCATCGATGAAAATCTGAATCAGCACCATTTATATTTACTGCTTCGTCCCACAATACCGAGTGCGTGCCCGCGGTGGGATTCCAGTGAAATTTGCAAAAAACTGTATCACCGTTCTCATTTACTAAGCGAAATGTATGTACTTCAAACTCCTGCATCATGTGGTAGCTGCGTGGAATTGCCCGATCCGACATGATCCACAGCAGCATATGCGTTGACTCTGGCATAAGGGACGCAAAGTCCCAGAATGTATCGTGTGCAGACGCCGCCTGCGGCATTTGATGATGGGGCTCCGGTTTCAGTGAATGCACCAGATCCGAAAACTTTATCGCGTCCTGAATAAAAAATACGGGCATATTATTACCGACAATATCCCAGTTCCCTTCTTCTGAATAAAACTTTACGGCGAAGCCGCGCGCATCAAGGGCCAGATCGGCAGATCCACGCTCGCCGACGACAGTTGAAAAACGTGCAAACACCGGTGTGCGCTTATTTGCTTTTGAAAATGGTGACGCCTTGGTCAGCATACTTAGCTCAGAATACGATTCAAAATAGCCATGCGCTGCAGACCCCCGCGCATGCACGATCCGCTAAGGAATGCGCTCATGATCAAAAATGCGTTATTTTTTCTCTCAATACAAAATCTTCGAGGAGAGTTGCGCCTCGCAGCCCGGCTTTCAATGAGTTCTGATTGTCGCTGATCTTCAGCCCCATGTTTGTGGTTAGCGCATGACCACCTGCATCTGTTCTGAATTTGACGAGCGTAGTGTTTGCGGTACTGCTACCAATCGTGGAATGGCCTGCACCCGTCTTGGCTAAAAGTGTTTTTTCAGTGACCGTGCTGGCGGTATCCATCGGCGAAACAGGGCGGGAACATGGCCCTGGAGCCGGATGATGGCCATTTTCAAGACCGTATTCACCGGCCTTCAAGGGATTCGCAGGCAGGTTGGCAGCATTGTTTTCTGCGGCCATTTTTTGCGCAGCCAAATTTCGTGATGGTTCAGTGGGCAATGACTGGATCGCTTTAGCCGTCAGCGGAAGCGTTGACGGTGCCGAAAATGTTGACAGGACAGAACCAATAGCCTCCCACAAAATTCCTTTGGTTGAAAATGATGAAGGCTTACTGATCTTGCTCGCCGGGGTGACATGGCTGGCACTGGCAGCAATTATGACCTTGGTAATTTTGGTAACTTTTTCCGCAGATTTTTTAGTTGGCATGAGAAATCTTTTTAATCATCTTGAATAGGGGCGGGAGTTTAGTCCTGAGAAGCTGACAACACCGCTTTTGCGATTGCGCATGATAATTTGCAAATGGCGGCTACCCGGAAAATAGTGCTGTACCGCCTATTCTGCCGAATCCATTAGTTCGACTTTTCGCACTGCCAGTTGCTGGCCCACGGCTTTAATATCCATGCCCGCCTTTTTTACCGTTGGAAATAGTTCATCCTGTTCTTCCTGAACGTTATGATCGATGTATTCGCCAAGCACTTTAACTTTTGCGTCGTAATGCAAATCGTTCGGGGAGCTGTTTTCGATCTGGGCAATCAAATCTTTGGCACTGGCATGCTCGACATCAGCTTCATCAACAAGACTTGCATCATCAGCCAGTAGTGCACGCGCGGCAGGATAAAAAATTTCTTCTTCAATTTGCGCGTGAATTTTTAGCATGTCGCAAATCTTTTTTGCCAGAGATTTTTTTTCGTGTGCGGGCGCATCGGTTTTAACCAATTTTTGATAGTCTTTGAAACAACGCTTTACCGCAGCGTGATCTGTCTTTAACAGGGCGATGGCGACCTTGGATATTTTGCGAGTGATACTGTCAGAGCGGGACACATTTTTTTGGATTAAATGTATTGCACGTTGGGCTGTTGCCATGTAAACCCCGTATAAAATAAAGTAAAATTAATTGTCATTTTCAGCATGGCGTACTGCTGTCAGAAAAAATCTATTACAACGGTAGGAAAACCCCTGATCCCGCTGCAGGTGGATTGCCTGCAACCATTCAATGAGGGCTAGATGGTTATTGCGTAAGTGATATTTGCTTCTTACAGCGCTCGGCAAAAATAATGAAGCTCGAATTTATAATGGATTTCGCGGTGAAAGCTCTCGCTTCATCGGCGATAATACTTACCGTGATGCCGACTAACTCTACTTATTCTGAAACCATTGCCGACCAAAAACGTGCGTTACGCAAGCTCATGGTCGAACGTCGCGATGCGTTGATGCCATCGCTGCGTATGCAGTATTCGGCAACTATCACGACGCAATTGCTGGCCATGGCTGCTTATCAGCGGGCGAAAACGGTGATGGCGTATATGAGCTTTGGATCGGAATTTGACACATCGCGTTTTGTGGAGCAGGTTTTAAGGGATGGCAAGAATCTGACGCTGCCGCGGGTGGATAAAATTAATCATGCGCTGGTTATTCACCAGATTGATCATGTGAGCGATGTTGCGGCCGGTATTTTTGGTATTCGCGAGCCGCGTGCTGATGCACCGCTTATCGATTTGAGCGAGATTGATTTCATGCTGATTCCGGGCCTGGCATTCGATAGAACAGGCATGCGGATGGGCTATGGTGCAGGATTTTATGATCAGTTGCTGGTCCGCATAGCCGCCGTAAAAAATGCTCAAACCCCAGCATCCACGATGGTTTCGGCGGTGTTTGCCACGCAGATGGTAGAAGCTGTACCCTGCACGGAGCACGATCAGCGTATCCATTTCATCATTACTGAAAACGAACAAATAAAAATTTAATATGACCGCTAAAATTATTGATGGTAGAAAAATTTCTGAATTTTATCGCGCCGAATATAAGCTTCGGGTGGATCGTCTGATTGAACTCGGATTGCGTCCGGGGCTGGCCGTGATCATCGTAGGCGATGACGCAGCGTCGCAGGTTTATGTGCGCAATAAAGCCAAAGCTTGCGAATCGATTGGCATGCATTCTGAGGTGCATGCGCTATCAGCGGCGACCACGCAGTCTGAGCTGCTAGTCTGGGTGGATAAGCTCAACCTCAATCCCGATATTCACGGCATTCTGGTGCAGCTGCCGTTACCTATGCATATTGATGATCGCGCGATCATTGAAGCGATTCACCCGGCTAAAGATGTTGATGGATTTCACTATGCCAATATGGGCGCTCTTGTCATCGATGAAAGCCCATTTCCCCCCTGCACGCCGTATGGGGTGATGAAGATGCTGGAATACGAAGGCGTGGGTATTGAGGGTAAGTATGCGGTGGTCGTTGGGCGTTCCAATATTGTGGGCAAGCCGCAGGCAATGCTGCTGTTGAAAGCCGGGGCCACGGTGACAGTGTGTCATTCCAAAACCAAAAATCTTGCTGGATTTACACGTGATGCCGATATTCTGGTGGCCGCCGTGGGCCGTGCCAATATGATTACGGGCAGCATGGTTAAGCCAGGTGCAGTCGTGATTGATGTGGGCATCAATCGGCTGCCCGACGGCAAGCTGACCGGCGATGTTGATTTTGCCTCGGTGAGTGAAGTGGCGTCGCTGATTACACCGGTGCCGGGCGGAGTTGGCCCGATGACGATTACGATGTTGCTGGGCAATACCTTACGCGCAGCAGAGCGCCTGGCAGGGCTGGTGGAAACCGCGTCTGAAACCTTGTTTGCTTAATAGCTTTTTGGACAAATGCGTTCTTGAACTTGAAGGCCGGCATTTTTATTTGTGTTTACATGGGATGTAGTGATCGAAATGGTGTGTGTGTAATACAGGCATTTCAGGAAAAAAGGCAATATGAAACATTTTTTTCATCGCGGTTTATCGTCAGCCGGTTTTCATCAGCTTCACTACACCGAGTGGGGTGAAGCTGACAATCCACGGGTGCTTATTTGTGCGCACGGGCTTACGCGTTGCGCGCGCGATTTTGATACCCTGGCCGCTCATCTGAGCACTGACTATCGGGTGATCTGCCCGGATGTGGTCGGTCGCGGCGAAAGCGGCTGGCTAACCCATAAAGCCGATTACACCTATCCGCAATATTTGAACGATATGACGGCCCTGATTGCTCGCATTAGCGCCGCCCGTGTCGATGCCGCAGCGGGATCGTTGCACTGGCTGGGTACGTCCATGGGCGGCATTATCGGCATGCTGTTGGCGGCGCAGCCCAACACGCCGATTTCAAAACTGGTATTGAACGACGTCGGCCCATTTATTCCAAAAGCATCGCTTGAACGTATTGGCATGTATGTCGGCAAATCGCCGGCTTTCGCCAGCATTGATGCTGCGGTTGAGGCGGTACGCGTCGTGAGCCCCTTTGGGCCGCTGAGCGACGCGCAATGGCGCATCCTGACTATTCCGCTGCTCAAAGAAATTGAGGGAGGCAAATTTATATTTCGCTACGATCCTGATATCGGAGAGGCATTTCATGCGGGTCCGATTACCGATGTGGATCTTTCGCTTTACTGGAACGCGATTACATGCCCCACGCTGATCACGCGCGGTGCTGATTCAGATTTATTGCTGAAGAGTACCTTTGATGCAATGTGTACAAAACCGATGGTGCAAGGTGTGGAGTTTGCCAACGTTGGGCACGCGCCCATGTTTCAGGATGCCGCGCAATTAGCGGGGGTTAAAAACTTTTTGTTGCGCGCGTAACTTCGTAACGTTTATTTCGCCAGCGAAGCAGAGTGCAGACCCATCACACCGATCACAATCAATGAAACAGAAACCAGCTTTATAGTTGTCGCGGGTTCTTTGAAATAAAGAATACCAATGGCTGCGGTCAGTGCCGTACCCACACCAGACCAAATCGCATAAGCCACGCTCAACTCAATGACTTTTACTGCGTTGGTGTTTAGCCAAAATGCGCAGGCGTAAAAGACAAACATCAACACGCTGGGGGTAAGCACAGTAAAGCCTTTACAAAGCTTCATGCAGGTGGTGCCTGCCACTTCAAACAGGATGGCACCGCTTAAAAAATACCAGGCATTATTCATGGGCTATGGACTATTAAATGATCGGTTAAAGAAGCGTGAGGCAAGATAGTACGCTTCTTTATTGGGTTCATAAACAGGTGCTATTTTCACTCCTCCCAGTCAAACCGCCAAATCGAGATGACGGCAAATACAGCGCTAAAAGCGAGCATCACGCCAATCGGCGCGAGGGCCGCTTCGAACCCCAGCCCGCGCCATGTCATAGCGGCCAAGCCATCAATGGCCCAGCGGGTTGGCACGGCCAGCGAAATAGTTTGCAGCCATTCAGGAAAGACGAAACTAGGCACCCAAGCACCGCCCAGCATCACCATCAACAGGGTGGCCAGTGTGGCCAACCCGCGCGTGGCTTCCGGGGTTTTGCCGATGGCCGCAATCAGTAAACCAAAGGTAGCCGTCAGGAATCCGAAAGCGCCCATAACGCCCATAAAGCCTGCGATGCTGCCTTCAATGCGTACCCCAAAAAAAGCCAGCGCCACCGCATAGATTACACACATCACCATGGTGGCAATCATCGTGCAACTGAGGATGCCGCTGCCGATCAGCAGACGTCGTGAAATCGGTGCGGCACGCAGTCGCTTCCACAAACCAAGGCGCCTCGCCAGTAGCAGGCCCACCCCAAAATCAATCCCCATGAATAAAATAAATTGCACACTCATGCCGGCAAATGATTGGGCATAGCTATTGTATTTTTTATCAATTTCAGAGGTCACTTCCGTCGCGCTGGTGGAGAAGGGCATGCTGAAATCAGGCTTATTATTGCTGCCGCCAACAGTCTGGCTCTGCACACTGGCGATACTGTCATACAGCGTATTCAACTCCCGCTTCAGCGCCAATGGCATGCTCGCGTTGTGTGCCAAATCTGCATGAAGATCGCTCATGGCAGTATTGTTGGCACTAAAAACAGATTGCGCAACAGTCTCCATCACATGCTGTGCAAACACACCGCGAACCAGTCCTAGCACCATGCTTTGCGAGGGATCATATTGAATTGTGACTTGCGGTTTGCTGCTGCCCGCACCAGAAAAAAATGCTTTTCCGGCATCCGTACCAAACCCGCTGGGCAGCACAATAGCCGCGCTTAATTTGCCTTTGCGAACCAGTTCGATGGCGTCGGCCTGGTTAGGGCTGCTCACCGCCAAAGCGGCGTCGGCGGCCATTGCGGCGACTATTTTTTGCGAGAGCAGACTATGGTCCAAATCAATCATGGCAATGGCCACTTTCGATAATTTAGCAGACCCTGGCGTCATCAAGGTACCGAAGAAAGCGGCAATCAGGATGGGAGCGGCGATCGTAATAATAAGCGCACGTTTATTTGAAAAAAACAGCGTAAAGTCTTTGCGAACCAGCGCCATTAGAGCGCCCATAGATGCATTACCAGCAGTAATCATTATTTTCCTTAGGCGTTGATAGTCTAGTCGCGCAACTGACGGCCAGTCAGCGTGAGGAACAGGGTTTCCAAATTCGCGCGACCGGATGAAATATGTTTCACCTTGAGCCCATGCGTGCCTAACCAGGTCAGCACAGAGGCGCCATCGCACGACAGATCATTGAGCGCGATGTTGAGCCGGGTTTTCTCAAGAGTGGCGTCCCTGACACCTGCAACTCGCTTGAACGCATCCATATCGAGCGCGCCTTCAATTTCAACATCCAGGGTTTGCGATGCCGGCAGGCGGGCATAGAGCCCCGCGAGCGTATCGCTGGCGATCACTTTTCCGTGATCCATGATCACGATCCGGTCGCACAGGCGCTCGGCCTCTTCCATGTAGTGGGTCGTGTAGATAATCGCTTTGCCCCGCGCTCTAAGGGCTTCAAGGTTATCGAAAATCGCATTGCGGCTTTGTGGATCAATGCCG
>JANYDB010000056.1 GCA_025359985.1 Burkholderiales bacterium
GATATTGCAATTCTGGGCGACAATTTTGCCGGGATAAACACTATTGTTGTAGCCCGCACGACAAACCGGCAACTGGCGCGAACCTTCCTGACCACCGATGAAAGCACCGTTGGGAACCGAGCCATTTTGGCCTTTTACCCAATGCACCTCAGTCGGATTGGCAACCAGTACTTCATAGTTGGGCGCGGCGATGACAATTTCTTTACCACCCCAAGCAATATTGCAATTTTGTCCGGCCATTTTTCCGGGTTGCATGCCACCATTATGATTACCGCGGCACGACATCAAGGCCTGTCCGTTTTCCTGCCCGCAGGCTAGCGCACCCGCCGGCAGTTGACCATTTCTGGGGGCAACCCAAGATGGCGCAGCCAGTGCCTGCGCTCCCGCTGATAGCAATGCGGCTGCGGTAAATAAATTTAAAATTTTACGTATGATTTTCATGTGAGCCTCTCCCTGTAAATCGCTTTGTCATGGTTGAAATTCGTGGCAGCAGCGCTATAGTTGCAACTCTGCATCCAATAAGAACGTCGTCTGTTTTTTTCTGTTACTTACTAACGATCCCTACAACCGATCGCTATTCAGCCTAGAATTCTTCATACGCATCACTCCCCTTTTTTGTGTTTGAATCAAAAACTTGCATCGGAAATTTGATCCCGCTTTGCTTTTATTTCTGGCTTTTTCTTATGTTTTTTTATTTCGCCTGCGATTTAAGCCTAGTTCTTTCGGCAGAAACATAGGCCATCAAACCGGTCAGGTCGGTTGCGCCGGGGAGTAACGTATCCCCAATCACAAAAGCCGGTGTGCCACCAATACCAAGCATATTTGCGAGGTTGTAATTCTCGTCAATCGTTTTTTGAATTGCAGCGTCTTCCATATCTGCGAGCAGACGCGGGCTGCTCATACCCAGCTTGGCCGCGATACCTTTGACGACGCTTTCATCAATCATTTGGCTGGCCATTAGCGCATCATGAAATGCAGCATATTTGCCCTGCTTGTTTGCAGCCAACGCCGCTCGCGCGGCATAAACTGATTCCGGCCCGAGAATCGGAAAATCTTTTAAAACCACACGCACATTCGGATCTTTTGCGATCAACTCTGCAATCACCGGTGAAACTTTTTTGCAATAACCACATTGATAGTCAAAAAACTCAACCACGCTGACATCACCTTGTGGATTGCCAGCCACCGGTGAATTCGGGGAATTAAGTAGCGCATCACGGTATGCGGATATGGACTGCTTTATTTTTTGAGCGCTGAGTGCTTCGTCCTGCCCTTTTTGCGCCTGAAGAATCTCCTGCATCAGCAACGGATTTTTCATCAAATATTCCTTGATGATGATCTCAATATCTGCTCGCTGCGCTTTGCTAAATGAAGATTTTTTAGGCGTAGTTTCTATGGCCGCCAACGCTGGCATGGCGGCAAGCAGCCATAACATCATCAGCGACATAAGAGGCGTAGATAAACCCTTCGACAAACGAAGACAAGTATTTTTCAAACAGACTCCCGTGGGATGCGTGTGCGTACCCTGATGCGCGAGGAAGCCAGAACGCTAAAGCGCTCCCCGCGCAAAAAAATTATTACGCCAGCGTTGCTTGCATCATTTAATCGAGCCGCAGTTGGCACTCAGCCATTTGCCGACAGATTCATGATGTTGGTTTGCGCTTTGACCAAATACGGTGCCTTTGAAATCCTGGGTAGCTGTAAAATTGCCGCTGTCCCTAAATACCGTTTTTGATTTGCCGGTGCCGGTCTTGTCCTTGCCATTACAGGTCAGATCCGCCGAGTAAGTTGTGCCTACCGATTTTTTATTGCTGATCTTGCAGAATGCATCTTCTTCGTCGTCAGTCAGACCCAGATTATCAGCCTCTTTTTGCGAGATGCAGGTTTGGCTGGTGAGGATATTGCCGACCAGACCCGGAACCTTGACATCCTTGGGCATGGCGGCCAACTGCTCTGCGCTCATGGTGGTGGACATTTCCCACAGACCCGGTTTCATTTCGTCTGCGGCAAATACGCTGGCAGCCATCATGGATGTTGAAAAAATCATCGCTACTTTAGTTATTTTGTTCATTTGATCTCCCTTATTCGAGCGCTTATCCTACACCAAGAAATTTTTGTGCGCGTGAAATATTTGATAAAACCGCTTCAAAAAACTATTTTGCTGACCATTCCCCTTCTAATTATTTGTTGGCAGGTACCGATTTACGCCTGCCCTCAGCCTTTGCGTCAGCAGCTGGTTTATTCATATTTATGGTTGCCATAAAGTTATCAAAATTCTGTTCGGCCACGCGGAACCATAAAATTTGATCATCGCGGAAAATTTTCCATGGCCCGTAAATTTTTTTGAATCGGGGATTTTTGGCCGCTTCTTCTTCGCATGCATCAACGGTGGCCTTGTAACAGGCTTCCATAATTTCGCGGCTGAACGGTCGCAATTGCGTACCCTGCCGCACCAGACGACGCAACGCCGCAGGATTAACGGCGTCATATTTGGCGGTCATGTCGATATTGGCTTCGGCACACGCCGCTTCAAGTATGGATTTATATTCCGGCGGTAACGCTTCCCATTGTTTGAGATTCACATATAAATCCAATTGCGGCCCGCCTTCCCACCAACCCGGGTAATAATAATATTTGGCGATTTTATTGAGCCCAAGCTTTTCGTCGTCATAGGGGCCGACCCATTCGGCGGCGTCGATAGTGCCTTTTTCGAGTGCAGGATAAATATCGCTGCCCGGAATTTGCTGGGGCACCACTCCTAATTTGGCGAGGATTTTGCCGGCGAATCCGGCGATGCGAAACTTCACGCCTTTTAAATCTGCAACGGTTTTTATTTCCTTGCGAAACCAGCCACCCATTTGCGCGCCAGTATTGCCCGCCGGAAAATTGATGATGTTGTAATCCCGGTAAAACTCGCGCATCAACGCGAGCCCGCCACCGTGGTACATCCAGGCATTTTGCTGACGGGTGTTCAGCCCGAATGGAATGGCGGTACCAAAAGCAAAGGTCGCGTCTTTACCAAAGTAATAATAGGGCGCGGTGTAACAGCATTCCACAGTGCCGTCTTTCACCGCATCCAATGCCTGCGGGCCAGGAACCAGTTCGCCCGCCGCAAAAACCTGAATCTGAAATTTTCCGCCAGAAGCCGATGCGATACGCTTTGCCAGCGTTTCAGCACCACCATGAATCGTGTCGAGGCTCTTCGGGAAGCTGGACGTGAGACGCCATTTTATCGTCGGCAAGACA
>JANYDB010000072.1 GCA_025359985.1 Burkholderiales bacterium
CACCGCGAATGCTGAAGGAAGTGCCCGGTTTTTTTAAGCCGACGCGCAATGAAAAATTGCTGGATGGCAAGCACGATGCGGTACAAAAACAGATTACAGAGCGGCGTGAAGCGCGCAAAACTGAGATCAAAAAAAGTTTGGGTGCAAGTGCGAACACCAAGAAAGTCGGCCCTTCTGATCGCGCTGTAAACAAAGCTGCCAAGCGTGATGACGCCAAGCAGGCAAAAGCGGATGCACAAGCAGCGCGGCAAAAAGCGAAGCAGGACGCGGACAAACTAAAAGCTGCGCAAAAAGCCGCACAAAAAACCGCTTTAGAAAAAGACAAGCAAGAAAAAATAGCCAAAGAAAAAGCGGAGCATGCCAATAAGGCACATGCTCAGCACCGCTAAAACTTTAGGGCTTCTGTTTGATGACGTGTATTTGCGCTTGGCCTACTATTGCGATGTTGCTGCTTCGCCGCGCCAGCCACCTCCCAATGCTTTGATCAGCCCGACTGATGCAGCCAAGCGCCGTCCGGTCAAGGTCATTGCGGTGCGCTCATTGGCGAGCAATGCGGTTTGTACGCTGACCACATTTAAATAGCTGACGGTACCGGCTTTGTATTGATTAAGCGTGAGCGTGACCGACTCACGCGCCGCCTGCACCGCTTCTTCCTGCACCTTGGCTTCTGCTTCCAGGATGTTGAGTGCAGCCAGATTATCTTCGACCTCCTGAAATGCCTGCAACACCGTTTGGCGATAGCTGGCCACGCTTTGATCATAGGCAGCAACAGCTTGATCGGTGACGGCGCCGCGTTTGCCAAAGTCGAGAATGGTTTCGGCCAGCGATGGGCCCAGCGACCAAAAGCGATTGGGTGCGCTGATCCAATTGGCCAAGCTGGGGCTGCTATAGCCGGCGTTTCCGGTCAGCGAAAGAGTAGGGTAGTAAGCTGCCTTGGCCACACCGATTTGCGCATTGGCCGCGGCTGCACGCCGTTCTGCACCAGCGATGTCGGGGCGGCGTTCAAGCAAGCTCGATGGCAGCATTAGCGGCGTAGCCGGTACCGCCACATGCCATTGGGCCGATGTCAATGCGGCGAGCGCAAAATTGCCGGGCGCTTTGCCAATGAGCAGCGCGATGGCATGTTCTAGTTGCGCACGTTGCACCCCAAAATCAAGGGCTTGTGCTTCGGCGCTTTTGAGTTGTGTTTCGGCTTGGGCAACATCGACCTTACCAGCTACGCCGACGTTGTAACGATTGCGGGTTAACTCCAGCGATTTCGCATACGCAATGACGGTCTCGTTTAGAAGCTGCTTCTGGGTGTCGTTAATGCGCAGTTGAAAATAGTTCGAGGCTAAATCCGCTTGTGCTGATAAACGCGCTGACTCCAGATCGGCAGCACTGGCCTGAGCGCTGGCATCATTAGCTTCAACCTGACGGCGGATGCGGCCCCACAGATCGAGCTCCCAGCTAAAGCTGGCGCTCAGATTATGGTTGGTGGATATAGCGGAAGATGCGCCAGAAGCCGCGCCAGTGCTGGTGTTTAAGCCTGTTGTATTGCTAGTGCTACTGCTGCGGCTCGCTGCGGTACGGCTGCGGGTTTCGCTGGCCGTGGCTGAAATAGTCGGAAAAAATCCAGCCCGGGCCGAGGAACTCAGCGCCTGAGCCTGACGATATTTGGCCTCAGCGACTTGCAAATTCTGGTTGTTGATTTCAACTTGTTCGGCCAGCGCATTTAGCTCACGGTCGCCATAGGCTTCCCACCATTTGCCGCGTTTTATCTCGTCACCCGGTGCCGCTACTTTCCAATTCAATCCTTCTTTGAAGCGGACCGGCGTGGCCTGTGCTGACAGTTCGGGGCGTTTGTAATCAGGGCCGACTGCGCATGAAGTCAATGTCGCCAGCAGCATGGGGACAAGCGTGGCGATAAGCATGCGAGTGAGGTGGTGATGATGATGGTTCATTTATGCTCCAGCACAATATTATCTGTCGGGCCAACGTTACCCCCGAAGCTGACAGGGCCAACAGGGTTATTGTGGCCGACGGTATTTTTCAGCCCACGCTTAAATCGGCGCAGGCTCCAATGGCGAAAACGATCCAGATACAAGTACACCACCGGTGTGGTGTAAAGCGTGAGCAGCTGGCTTACCAGCAAG
Organism: Burkholderiales bacterium; assembly: GCA_025359985.1. Classification (GTDB taxonomy): domain Bacteria; phylum Pseudomonadota; class Gammaproteobacteria; order Burkholderiales; family Usitatibacteraceae; genus UKL13-2. The sequence continues at coordinate 2,136 of JANYDB010000072.1, forward strand.
CCGCCGACAATGGAAATGCCCAGTGGAGTGCGCAGCTCGGCACCGTCACCAAACCCGATCGCGAGCGGGATTGCACCCAGGAGTGCAGCCATCGTGGTCATCATGATCGGACGAAAACGCAGCAGACAAGCCTGGAAGATGGCATCGTGCGGTGACAAGCCCAGTGTGCGTTCCGCGTCGAGTGCAAAATCAATCATCAGAATCGCATTTTTTTTGACAATACCGATCAGCAGAATTACCCCGATCAAGGCGATGATCGAAAGCTCGGTGCCAGTGGCTAATAAGGCGAGCAGCGCGCCCACTCCTGCAGAAGGCAGCGTGGATAAAATTGTCAGCGGATGGATATAGCTTTCGTACAAAATACCCAGCACGATATACACCGTAACGAGGGCGGCCAGAATCAGCCACGGCTGATTATCAAGGCCCTGCTGAAAGGTGCGCGCAGTGCCTTGAAAGCTGCCGGTAATGGTACCGGGTACACCAATTTTTGCCATGGTATCGCGCATCGCCTGCACCGCATTTGAAAGCGATACCCCTTCAGGCAGATTAAATGAAATAGTGGTTGCAGCAAACTGGCTCTGGCGATTCACCGACAGCGCAGCCGTGGTGGGCTCATAGCGCGAAAAGGCCGATAGCGGTACCTGGCCGCGCGTGGGCGAGAGCACATAAATACTGTTGAGTGACTCCGGGCTTTGCCAATATTCGGGCGCAACTTCCATGACTACCCGATATTGATTCAGCGTGGCATAAATGGTCGACACCACAGCTTGCCCGTAAGCCAGATAGAGCGCGGTATCGATGGCCCGGGTGGTGACGCCCAATCGCGAAGCTGTGGCACGGTCAATCACCAGGCTCATTTGCAGGCCGCGTTCCTGCTGATCTGAATTCACATCAGCCACTTCTTTGACATCCTGCAAAGCTTGCTGCAAACGGGGTGTCCAGGTGCGCAGTTCAGTCAGATCATCGGCTTGCAGGGTGAATTGATAAGCGGAATTTGATTGCCGCCCACCGGCACGAAAATCCTGCACAGGCTGTAAAAATAAATTTGCGCCCGCCACTTTTGAAAGCTTGGGCCGCAAACGCGCGACAATGGCATCGGCCGATATTTTACGTTCCGCGAGCGGCTTTAAGGCGATAAACATGCGCCCGCCATTACGCTGACCGCCGCCGGTGAAAGCAATCACGTTGTCGACGCTGGGGTCTTGCATGACGATCTCGACAAACTCTCCCAACTTGCCTTGCATCGCCTGAAACGAAATACTTTGGTCGCCCTGAATGCCGCCGACAATTCGACCGGTATCTTGCTGCGGTAAAAAACCTTTGGGCACGATCACATACAAATAAATATTGAAGCCGATGGTGCAGGCCAGCGTAATGACCACCAGCAACGGATGACGCAGCACCCAGCTCAGGCTGCGCTCATAGCCGCGTAGCAGGGAAGCAAAAAACCGTTCGGTGCTGGCGGCAATTTTCGTTCCTATTTTTGCCAAGCGACCCGGCGGGCTTACAGGCGCATCGCTATCGGTAATTTTTTCTTTTTTACCCCGCAGCAAACGTGCGCACATCATCGGTGTAGTGGTGACTGAAACCACCAGCGACACCAGAATTGCCACCGATAATGTGACCGCAAATTCACGGAACAAACGGCCAATAATGCCGCCCATTAACAGAATCGGAATGAATACCGCGATCAGTGAAATGGACATTGATACCACCGTAAAGCTCACCTCGCGCGAGCCTTTGATCGCGGCTTCAAACGGTGTCATGCCTTTTTCAATATGGCGCGTCACGTTTTCCAGCACCACAATCGCATCGTCAACGACGAAGCCGGTCGCAATGGTCATCGCCATCAGTGATAAATTATTCAGGCTGTAACCTGCCGCATACATGATGCTGAAAGTACCAATGAGTGACACCGGCACCGCGACCGCTGGAATCAAAGTGGCGCGAAAATTACGCAGGAATAAAAACACCACCATGATCACCAGCCCCATCGAGATCAGCAGCGTGCGTTCAACCTCGCGCAGGCTGGCGCGAATCGTGGTGGTACGTTCGAGCGCAACCTGCAGGCTGATGGAGGCGGGAATCGAAGCGCGCAACTGTGGCAGCAGCGCATAGATACGATCCACTGTTTCAATAATATTGGCATTCGGTTGGCGGTTGATCAGTAACACCACGGAAGGTTTGCCATTCGCGGTACCGTAGTTGCGCAAGTCCTGCACGGAATCCACCACGTTGCCGACATCACTTAAGCGCACGGCGGAGCCATTGCGGTAGGCGACAATAATGGGCAAATAATCAGCCGCTTTTTTAGCTTGATCGTTGGCGTAAATTTGCCAGCTTTTGTCACCGTCTTCCACCAGCCCTTTGGGCCGATTGGCGTTATTGCTGGTGATGGCGGTACGCACCTCATCAAAGCCGATCGCGAGCCGATTCAGTGCCGTGGGGTTGAGCTCTACTCGTACGGCGGGGAGTGACGAGCCACCGACCGTCACCTGCCCCACGCCGCCCAGTTGCGATAATTTTTGCGCCAGTATGGTGGATGCCGCGTCGTACATTTGACCCTGGGTCAGCGTATCCGATGTTAGCGACAGGATCATAATCGGCGCGTCCGATGGATTCACTTTCCGGTAGGTGGGATTCGACGGCAGGCTGGTGGGTAGGTCAGCACGCGCAGCCTGGATTGCGGCCTGAACTTCCCGCGCGGCGCCGTCAATATTACGGCTCAAATCAAACTGCAAAGTGATGTTGGTACTGCCCAGCGATGAGGATGAGGTAATTTCGGTTACGCCTGCAATACGTCCCAGCGAGCGCTCCAGCGGTGTGGCTACGGTCGCCGCCATCACTTCAGGGCTCGCGCCGGGCAACCCGGCTGACACCGAAATCGTCGGGAAATCCACCTGCGGCAATGGTGCCACCGGCAATTGCTTGAAGGCAACTGCGCCCGCCAGCGCCACCCCGATCGTGAGCAGAGTGGTGGCGACAGGTCGGCGAATAAAAATTTCGGAAAAATTCATGCGTGGGTCAATTAGCGATCAACAATACATGGGTCGATACATAGGTCGATATAGATCGCTATACAGATAAATTGGCGGTGATTATTTCACCGTGTAGCCGCGGCCTTCAAGGCAAGCCGAAACCGCGCGTTGATAATCATTGCGCCTTTGCATGTTTTCTGCGGATTGGCCCGGGTTATAACCGGTCTGCCCGCTACCCCAACGCTCACATTCGATGCGGTCAAAGGTGCTTTGGATGGCGGTCTGGCCATTTTTGGGATAGGCGTAAAGTTGACTCTGACCGGGTGCTTGCAACGGCGCTGGCGTGGCTTGGTTTACATAGCTGGGGGTCGGCGTATTGGCGTTGTTGGTGCTTTCCGATACGGGCGGTGCAGCCACTACCGGCGTCGGGCCCGGATCGGACACGATGTATTCATCAGGTGGTGCCACGACTCGATAGCCGCGCCCTGGCACGCTGATGTAATAAACATCATTCGCGTAATAGTAAGGAGCGCCGCCGGCCCAAAAAGAGGAATAGCCGAACGGTAAAAACGGTACGGTCAAACCGAGCGCGAGTCCGCTGTAGTAGCCGCCCCATCCCCATCCATAGGGGCGATACCAGCCCTGATTGTAGTAGCGACCAGGATAATAACCATGACGATAATACCCGTGCCCATTGCTGTTGTGCGTGCCGCCAGCATTGCTGTTGCCGCCGGGAGTGCGCCAATGCGAAGCGCTGACCGACGGGGCAGGTGCTGCATGATTACCCTGCGTGGGCGCGGCGTTGACTCCGGATAGGCCCATGCCTGCAGTGGTCATGATAGCAAGTGACAGGATGCGCACTGCGTGCTGTACTTGGTGTGCGCGGTGTCCATGATGTGGGAGAGGTGCGTTGTTGAGGGATTGCGTTTTCAAAGGGGGTGTCATCGCAGTTGTCCTAAGAGTTGTCATAGGGTTTGGCATAAGAGTTTTCATTTTCATACAAGCCTTTCAATTTGTAGCTCACCTGCTGTTCATTTAGCGACCAGTCAGGTGCAGCTACAGTTAATCTCCCTGCGCCGGTGAAACTTGCTGCTTTGATTCTGTAGCGTCATGTTGATCATTTTTGCCGCGTGGTGCAAACCTTTGTGCCAGTCGATCAAACGCCAGATAAATAACGGGTGTCGTAAATAAGGTTAGCACCTGCGAGACAATCAAACCACCGACCATGGTAATGCCCAAGGGATGACGCAGCTCCGAGCCGACACCGCCACCGAGCATGAGTGGTAATGCGCCCAGCAGGGCAGCCATGGTCGTCATCAAAATTGGGCGGAATCGTAACAGGCATGCTTGGTAAATCGCATCGCGCGGTGATTTGCCTTCGCGACGTTCAGCATCAAGCGCGAAATCGATCATCATGATCGCGTTCTTCTTCACAATACCGATCAATAAAATGATGCCGATAATCGCGATAATGCCTAAATCGGTTCGCGATAACATGAGCGCCAGCAGCGCACCGACTCCTGCTGAGGGCAGGGTGGACAGAATCGTAATCGGATGAATATAACTTTCATACAGCACGCCAAGCACGATGTACATGGTGACAATCGCAGCGAGAATTAATAGCAGCGTGCTGGTAAGTGACGCACTAAACGCCAACGCCGCCCCCTGAAAGCCGGTGCGAATACTGGCGGGCAGCACGATTTCCTTTTCGGCCGCCTCGATTGCTTTAACCGCGTCGCCCAATGAGTGTCCGTTGCCCAAATTAAATGAAATTGTGCTCGCCGGAAATTGGCCAATATGATTCACCGCCAATGATACTGGCCGCTCAGTCACCGTCGCCACGCTCGACAGTGGCACCTGTCCGCCAGTGGCGGAAGTTACGTAAATATCGTTCAGTGCACTGGGGCCGCGTTTAAATTCAGGTTTGACTTCAAGCACCACGCGGTATTGGCTAGCCTGAGTGAAGATCGTGGAAATAAGCCGCTGACCAAAGGCGTTATACAGCGCGTTATCAATCGAGGCAGCGGTAATGCCCAAGCGGGCTGCGGTATCGCGATCAATCGTTAAATACGCCTGCAAGCCTTGATCCTGCACATCAGACACGACATCGGCGAGCGCGGGTAGGGCGCTTAATTTTTCGACAAGTTTGTTCGTCCATAGCGACAGCTCTTCCGGATTGGAATCTTCAAGCGTGAATTGATACTGGGTGCGGCTAACGCGATCCTCAATGGTTAAATCCTGCACCGGCTGCATATACAGCGTGATCCCTTCAAGCTGGGCAATTTTTGGCTTTAACCGCTCAATCACCTGCGATGCGGTCACGTCGCGGGTTTCATGCGGTTTCAAATTGATCAGCACGCGGCCGGTATTAAGGGTGGTATTGATCCCATCAACACCGATAAACGACGATACACTCCCGACGGCCGGGTCTTGCAAAATGACGGTGGCCAAGGCTTGCTGTCGCGCGCCCATACTCGCAAACGATACCGTTTGCGATGCTTCGGAAATACCTTGAATCACGCCGGTATCTTGCACCGGAAAAAATCCCTTCGGGACAAAAATGTAGAGCAACACCGTCAGCGCAACGGTACCGGTTGCCACCCATAAAGTGGCGAGCTGACGATCCAGCACCCAGGTCAGCATCATGCCGTAGCGGAAAATAATCGCGTCAAACCATTTACCGGTGACGCGATAAAATTTACCCTGCTCTGCTTCGGGAGTGTGCTTCAATAATTTTGCACACATCATTGGCGTGAGGGTAAGGGACACCACCGCTGAGATTAAAATCGCTACCGCCAACGTGATCGCAAATTCGCGAAATAAGCGGCCCACCACATCACCCATAAACAGTAGCGGTATTAACACCGCAATTAGTGAGATGGTCAGCGAAATAATCGTGAAGCCGATTTGTGCCGAGCCTTTCAGTGCCGCATTGAGCGGGGTCTCGCCTTCTTCAATATAGCGAGCGATATTTTCGATCATCACAATCGCGTCGTCCACCACGAAGCCGGTGGCAATGGTCAGCGCCATCAGCGTTAGATTGTTGATGGAAAAATCGACCAGATACATCACGCCGAAAGTGCCAATCAGCGATAGCGGTACGGCAACACTCGGAATGATCGTCGCGGGCACATTGCGCAGGAACACAAAAATGACCATCACCACCAGCGCCACGGCCAGCAGCAATTCGAATTGCACATCTTTGACCGAGGCGCGGATCGTGACGGTGCGATCCGTAAGCACCATCACCTCCATCGAGGCCGGTAGTGCAGAGGTAAGTCCAGGCAGCAATTGTTTGACGCGATCAACCACCTCAATCACATTAGCGCCGGGCTGGCGCTGGATGTTGAGAATAATTGCCGGGGTGTCATTCATCCAGGCGGCGAGCTTAGTATTTTCGGCATCCTCGATTACATCTGCGACATCGGTTAAATAAACCGGTGCGCCGCCTTTGTAGGAAATGATCAAGGTTTTATAATTCGCTGCAGAGCGAATTTGATCGTTTGCATCAATGGTGTAAGCGCGGGTCGGGCCATCAAAGCTGCCCTTGGCTTGGTTCACATTAGCGGCGGCAATAGCGGTGCGGATATCGTCAAGATTGAGGCCCGCCGCCGCCAGCGCTTTAGGATTAGCCTGTATTCGCACTGCAGGGCGCTGGCCACCGCTCAAGGTAACAAGCCCAACACCGGGCAGCTGTGAGATTTTTTGCGCGATGCGGGTATCCACCAATGCCTGTACTTGCGGCAGTGGCATGGTTTTGGAGGTGATGCCGAGCGTTAAGATCGGCGCATCAGCCGGATTTACTTTGCTGTAAATGGGTGGTGCAGGCAGATCGGTCGGCAATAGATTACTGCCCGCGTTAATCGCCGCTTGCACTTCTTGTTCCGCAATATCGAGAGAGAGGCTGAGATCAAATTGCAGGGTGATAACCGAAGCGCCACCGGAACTGGTAGAGGACATTTGCTTTAGCCCCGGCATTTGTCCGAACTGGCGTTCCAGCGGGGCGGTGATGCCCGATGTGACCACATCCGGACTCGCACCGGGGTACAGCGTAACCACCTGAATCGTGGGGTAATCCACTTCCGGTAATGCAGACAGCGGCAGCTGTCGATAGCCCATGACGCCGCCCAGAATCACGGCCACCATGAGCAGCGAGGTCGCCACCGGGCGCTCGATAAAAAGACGGGAAATATTCATGAATTGAGGTTGCCGCTTCGGCAGCTATTTTGCTTACTGCCCATTTTGCTGCGCACGCTCGCGCATCTTTTTGCGGAACTCGGCCTTTTGCTCGTCCGTCATGTTTTCCATCTTTTTGCGCAGCTCGGCTTTTTGTTCATCCGTCATATTGCGCCAGCCACCGTCACCAGCTTGGGGTGGCGCAGGCGGTGTAGCAACCGGTGGGGCAGTAGCGGCAGTCGGTGCAGCAGTGCCGCCTTTTATACGGGCAGGAAAAGCGTTCGGCGTCGTATTCGGTGTAGTGCTTAGCGCGCTGGTCGGTGTTGCGAGCGGTGGATTTGCGCCTGCCGGTGCGTTACCCGCCTTTGCTCGATCACCGCCACGCCCGGTCGCATCGCCACCACGTCCGGATCGTGGCACAAACGGCGCTGATACTTCTACCTTCGCACCTTCACGCAGACGATCAATACCATCCACCACCACCAGCTCGCCCGGCATCACGCCGCTTTCGATGACGACCATGTCGTTCTCTACCGGGCCGAGCGTGACGGGCCGCATTGAAATGGTTTTATCGTCCTTAACCACATAGACAATAGTGCCGCGTGCGCCGCGCTGAATCGCCGCCATTGGAATCACGGTCGCGCTTTTTTTACTATCCACCACCATGCGTACATTAACGAATTGGTTGGGAAACAGCATGCCGTCCGGATTCGGAAACTGCGCTTTCATTTTGATCGTGCCGGTGGCAGTATCAATCTGGTTATCGGAGCTGAGTAAAAAGCCCGACGCGAGTTTATTTTTTTGATCGCGATCCCAGGCATCTACTCCCAGCTTGGCGCCCGCCTTTAATTGTTTCAGCACGCGTGGCAGATTGTCCTGCGGTACCGTGAACAATACGGTGATGGGATCAACTTGAGTAATCACCACCAGGCCGGTTGCATCGCTGGCGCGAATAATATTGCCTGCATCCATCTGGCGTAATCCCAGCCGTCCGCTAATCGGCGCGGTAATGCGGGTATAGCTTAATTGCAGCTTGGCGCTATCAACCTGTGCCTGATCAACCTTGACCGTGCCTTCAAACTGCTTGACCAACGCATCCTGCGCATCCAGCTGCTGTTTGGCAATGGAATCCTGTGCGAGCAGAGTGCGATAGCGTTCAAGATCCAGCCGTGCATTGGCAAGCTGCGCCTGATCGCGCGCGAGCTGGCCCTCAACTTGAGCCAGCGCCACCTTCAGCGGCTGCGGATCAATCTCGGCCAATACCTCCCCCGCTTTGACAATTCTGCCTTCTTGGAAGACCACGTTTTGCAGCAGTCCATCAACGCGTGATTTAACCGTCGCTACTGTCAATGCGGCAACCGTACCGAGCCCGGTTTGCACGATGTTAATGTCACCCAGCTTAGCCGCGACCGCAGCTACAGGCTGGGTGCGATTGGGGTCAGCACCGAAACGCCCACCAGGAGTGCCGGTGCCTGCTTTGCTGCTACCCGTTCCACTACCGGGATTTTGGGCGCCTGCAGCGATATCACCGCTGGCGGGCCTGAACCATAAATACCAGACGCCAGCGCTTATTACAGCCACCGCAGCCACCGCCACCACCGCAACCACGATCGCGGCTGATTTGGCGACTTTGCGCGTGCGACGCGGCATCAATTTTTGCGGTGGTGAAGTGGTGGGCGCGATGGCAGGCGGAACAGAAGAAGGGTTTGACATATTGATTTTCATTTTGGAAGTCAAGAGCGGAAGTCGATACCGTAAGTCAATGGCGTGTGGCGCAACATGCCATGTAAGACAAGTGCAGAAATGACACTGTAAAACAATATGACTGCCGCCAAATAAATTCCTCGCGCCGATGTGAAAAATGCAGGTTGTTTAAGTTGTAACAAAATGCAATCTTCACTTGATCGTACAGTAGCGCGGACGCTCAACCACGCAATTGTTTACACCGCAGGTCGGTTTTCAAATTATGCGTGCATGATTTTGCTTTGCCCCCACGTGCCTGCGGTGCGCAACTTGTGAACCCCAGCATCTGTGGGAAAAGGAGAGGGTCGCCTCGCCAACAGCATTTTGGTTGCTGTTGCGCGAGATTGGCTAGCTCCAACGACGAATTGTAGCGAGACTGCCGTTGTCGGCATCAGAGCAGTCGTCGCGACAACCATCCCGACAACCATTTTTTAGCTCATCAATCATTTTGTAATGCTTTGAAAGTGCACTGACAGCGTTCGTTAAATTTGCATCGTTGAACTGCGTGGCTGAGCTTGCCTTTACAATAGAAAAAAGTGCATATATATTTTTAACCAAACCTTACAAGAGCTTACCCGCATGGCTGAATTAAACCTTTCTCAACCACAACCATTCATTAGCCACGGGCCGTTCAAATCGGTCGCCTATACCGGCCTCAACGCGGGCCCGCGCCTCATCATTTTAGGTGCAGTTCACGGCAATGAAACCTGCGGCACCCAAGCGATTCGCCGCGTGCTGGATGATCTTGATCATCAGCGCTTAAATATTGTGGCCGGTAGCGTTACCTTTGTACCGGTGACCAATCCGCTGGCTTATGCGCGTGGTGAGCGGGCCGGAGATCGCAACCTGAATCGCAATCTTTATCCGGTTAAACAGCCGCGTGATTACGAAGACCATGTGGCTAACTGGTTATGTCCATTGCTGGCGCAGCACGAGGTGCTGCTGGATTTGCATTCCACCCGCGCGCAGAATCCGCAGTTCGCGATGCTGGGTCCGGAAAATAATGTAGGTGAATTGCAGCCTTTTATTCATTACGAGCGCGAGCGCGCGCTCGCCAAACGGCTCGGCGTGCATCGATTTGTGGATGGCTGGTTAAGCACCTATGCGAGCGGTGTGGCCCGTCGCATTCAGGATGCAGCAGTCAGTGG
>JANYDB010000078.1 GCA_025359985.1 Burkholderiales bacterium
CCCGCCGCAAAAACCTGAATCTGAAATTTTCCGCCAGAAGCCGATGCGATACGCTTTGCCAGCGTTTCAGCACCACCATGAATCGTGTCGAGGCTCTTCGGGAAGCTGGACGTGAGACGCCATTTTATCGTCGGCAAGACAACGGCGGTGGTTGAGGCTGACGCAGGCAAAACACTTGCACCCACAGCCAGGCTGACACCCGCCGTGGACAGAAATTTTCGTCGTTGCACATCGGGGGTTTTCATATCAATTTCCCTGAGAATTGTTGGCCTCGAATGTTTCAACTACATTTTGCTTACGGTATTGCCCGGTTGCTTTGCTACTCAGCAGCCGGGCTCCCACAAGTCGCGTCAGCTTTCGCCCGAAACCGCCATGCGATCAATCAGAATCGATCCAGTTTGTTTTGATCCCAGCGCTAATCGATCCGTACCCACCGCAACGATACCCTTGAACATGTCTTTCATATTGCCCGCGATAGTGGTTTCCTCGACGGGGTAGGCAATTTCACCATTCTCGACCCAGAACCCGACGGCGCCGCGTGAATAATCGCCAGTGACATTATTCACACCCTGCCCCATCAACTCGGTGACCACGAAACCGCGATGCATTTTTTGACACAGTCCCGCGAAATCGAGAGCGCCGGATTTGACGATTAAATTATGGTTGCCACCGGCATTACCGGTGCTGGTCATCCCCAATTTTCGTGCTGAATAAGTGGCTAAAAAATATCCCTGCAGTACCCCATCTTTTACGATGTCACGAGCCACCGTGGTTACACCTTCGGCGTCGAACGGGCCGCTCGCCAACCCGCCAATCAGAAATGGGTCTTCATGAATCGACACCATTGGCGCAAATATTTGTGTACCCAGGCTATCGAGCAAAAAACTGGATTTACGATAAAGCGATGAGCCACTGACCGCACCGACCAAGCTGCCGATCAAGCCGGACGCCACAGTGGCGTCAAACATGACGGGCACTTCTCCACTAGGGGCTTTTTTAGAACCCAGGCGTGCCACTGTGCGCTCACCGGCACGCTTACCAATGGCTTCCATTGATTCCAATTGATGCTCAGCACGACCGACGGCATACCAGTAATCGCGTTGCATGCCGTCATCCGTACCGGCAATCACGGATACGCTGGCACTGTGTTGTGTCGTCGGGTAACCACCCATGAAGCCGAGCGAATTGGCATAAATAAAATCAGATTCCGAGGTTGAAATTGAGGCACCTTCGGAATTATTGATGCGCTTATCGACTGCAAAGGCCGCCGCTTCCATCCGCTTCGCAAGCTCGGTGGCCCCCGCAACGGACAGCGCCCACGGGTGATACAGCGATAAATCCGGATACGGCGCTACGGCCAGCCGGGTGGGATCTGCCAGCCCCGAAAATTCATCGGGTGCAGTGTATTTGGCAATGGCTAATGCGGCCGCCACGGTGTGTTCAATCGCGGCGCGAGAAAGATCGGTAGTAGAAGCATTGCCACGCTGATGACCCAGGTAAACCGTAATACCCAAGCCCTTGTCGCGGTTATGCTCAATGGTTTCAACTTCGCCCAGGCGCACGGTAACACTCTGGCCGATGGAGGTGGAAATTTCGACGTCAGCGGCGGTGGCGCCGAGAATTTTGGCGCGTTCTAAGGCGAACGCGGCTAAGTCACGCAGGCTGTTGTTGGCGGCGTGAGCATGAGCCGTGCCGACGATATGGCTGGAAGGAGAAGTCAAAGGTTGGTCTCAACGTGGGGTAAAATACGGACTTAACTGATGGGAAGCATGGACTAAAAATCCGTGTTTTCCGGGAAAGAAAAAGCAGCGTAAGCAATGAAAAAAGAAAAAATTACAGCAGAACAAGACGAAAATTCTATCAGCAAAAGCCAGAAGAAACGCGACAGCACGGCTTTACAGACGGTCGGCGAGGAATTAGTGCGGTTAACCCCGGAAGTGATCCGTAAACTTGCGCTGCCCGAAGAGCTGGAAACGGCGGTGCTGGATTGCAAAAATATCGGCCCCAGCAAACATGGCGGTTTCAAACGTCAGATGCAATATATCGGCAGGCTGATGCGCGAGGTCGATTCAGCGTCTATTATCGAAAAGCTGCAATTACTTAAAGCCCCCAGCCAGAAGCAAACTGCCCAGCACCATTTGGCCGAGCGCTGGCGCGACCGGATGCTAGCCGATGCTACAGCAGTGGCGGCGTTTGTTAATGAGTTTCCGGAAGCGGATCGAGTGTTGTTGGAAAGCTATTTGCATAAAGCCCGCGAAGATCACGCCGCACAGCGTCCACCAAAATATTTTCGCCTGCTTTATCAAGCTTTGCATAAGCAGATTGTTGAGCGGACGAAAGCCGATGCCCGCGCCGATATCAGCGCTGGTGGAAACGCCAACAGGGACGACGAGAAATGACTGTTGAATATGATTCCGTCAAAATTGGCCTGCTCTCGATCAGTGATCGCGCCTCCAGCGGGGTCTATGTGGATCAAGGCATACCAACCCTAAAAGAATGGCTGAGTAGAGCACTCAAGAATCCGTTGACCTTTGTCTCAAAGATCATCCCGGATGAGCAGCCGTTAATTGAGGCGACCTTAAAAACGCTGGTGGATGTGGACGGCTGCGCGCTGGTGCTCACCACCGGCGGTACTGGGCCTGCACCGCGTGATGTCACACCAGACGCCACTGTGGCGATTGCGGATCGCATCATGGATGGCTTTGGTGAACGCATGCGGCAAATATCGCTGCGCTTTGTGGCCACCGCGATTTTGTCACGCCAGGTTGCAGTGATTCGCAAACAAACCCTCATCATTAATTTACCCGGTCAGCCAAAGGCAATAAAAGAAACGCTCGAAGGCTTGAAGGATGATCGGATACAAAATGCCGGGTTGCAAAATTCGGACGGCGAGCCGATTGAAATCGGCATCTTTGCCGCGGTGCCGTATTGCATGGATCTGATCGGCGGGCCGTATCTCGAAACCCGCGACGAGGTGATTAAAGCATTTCGGCCCAAGAATGCGATACGAAACCCCACCAAAGCTTGATCCCAAAATAACGCGGTCACCGCGTTACCTGAATTCTCATAATTTATTTTTCGCCATGTCAAAACTCATCAAACACCTAGAACTCCTAACTGGCCCCGAACCCAAAGGCACCATCATCTGGATGCATGGACTGGGCGCAGACTGCTGGGACTTTGTATCGATTGTCAAAGAATTGTATTTGCCGGATGATTTGCCGCTGCGTTTCATTTTTCCGCAGGCTCCAACTCGACCCATTACCGTCAACCGTGGTCAGGCGATGCCGGGCTGGTACGACATCTCGATGGCGGAACTGGAACGCAAACCCGATGAAGCCGGGATACGTGAATCGCAGGCATTTATTGACGCGTTGATTGATCGCGAAGTCGCGCGCGGCATCGCCGCTGACAAAATTATTCTGGCCGGGTTTTCGCAAGGCGGGGCGATTGCTTTACAAACTGGACTGCGCCAAACACAAGCACTGGCGGGCATCCTGGCCCTATCGACCTATTTGACATTGGGCGACTCTTTGCCAAAAGAAAAGGCTACCGCTAACGCGCATATCCCGATTTTGATGGCGCATGGCACGCAGGATTCGGTGGTGCCATTGGCACTGGCTCGTGCTTCGCGCGACGCCATGATCACCCAGGGCTTTAAAGTGGCGTGGCGCGAATATCCGATGCAGCACGCGCTATGTGCTGAGGAAGTTGAAGAGATTGGCGGGTGGATTCAAGCCCGCTTTAAATCGCGCATCGTCCTGGCTTGATGGCAAGAATGTTGGCCGCGGTCGCGGTGGTGATAATGATGGCAACGATCTATCCGGAGACAGTGATGGGCACCCTATGCGGGGACGGTGATGGGCACCCTATGCGGGTGACGCGGCTTCCATCTGCATGGTGCGGCCCGGATCAAATTGCGACATCGGAATTTCAGTCGGTAGTGGACACGCATTGGGATCAAAGAACACCTGCATTTCATCACGTCGCGCCATCGTGTCTCTGTAACCCATCTCGATCAGCGCCTGGCAATAGCGGTAATCAAACAGCATATAGCTGGATAGCGTTGCACCCCCTTTTCGCATCGCGCCGATGGAGCGCAACAGAAAGCGAATAGTCCACGGCAGATCGCCGACATGCTTATGCGCCAGATTTTCCAGCGGCTGGTTCGGGCACGCTACGCATACATCGACATGATGCAGATTGGTGCCTGAGGCCTTGAGTTTTTCATCATCAATATATTTGAGCGTGGCATTCATACGCTGCAGTAGCTCAATATCCACTGCGAGCGAATCCAGAAAAATACTGGCCATGGCATGCCCGGCAATTTGGGCGAGTGACGGATAACTTTCGCTGCGATGTCGCTCTGAGCTGTCCTTGACCAGCTTGGCGGTGCCAATCACAAATACCCGTTCCGCGCCCAAATGAAGAGCCGGGCTGACCGGTGCCATTTGGCGGATCGAGCCGTCACCAAAATATTCACGATTGATTTTGATCGCGGGGAACGCAAATGGGATCGCAGCTGATGCAATCAGGTGCTCCGCCCTGAATTGACTCACCCGAATGCCCACCCGCTGCGAGCGCCGCCAGCCCTGCACATCCGGACCGGCCTCAAAAAATGCACAGTTTTGTCCGGAGCTATAGCCCGATGCCGTGACCGCAATCGCGCGCAACACGCCAGATTGAATATGCTCGGTAATACGTTTGAAATTCACACTTTTTTCGACCAGATCAAACAGGGGCGAATTATCAAACAGCGATACTTTATGGTTTTTGGAAATCGCTCCAAACAAAAATGCTGCTAGCCACTTGCTGCTATTTTTGACTACCCCGACAAAATCAGTCCGATAAACTTGGTCCGGCGAAAACTGGCTCCATACCCGCAACAGCGTGGCGACACCTTCTGCAAAATTATCGGCATGCTGAGCCAAAACGGCAGCATTTACTGCACCGGCCGAGGTGCCGGTGATGATCGGGAAGGGATTGTCACGCGGATGCCCCAGAATTTCCGAGATCGCTTTTAGCACGCCGACTTGATACGCGGCACGGGCGCCGCCGCCCTGGAGAACCAGCGCAATGCCGGGATAGCGGGGATTACGTTTTGACCTGTCGTTGTTTGGGCCGCTGGCGGCTGGGGAGACAACTGGGGCAGCTGAGGTTGCACCGGTTGGTGATTGAGGGGCGGCCGCGATATTCACTATCAGCTCAGCAGACTAAATAATTACCGAATTTGAATGCTGCTGTCGAGCGGAATAACATTACTGTCATTGCCGTTTGCGTTCAAATCTGCCGTTCTGCCAAGCAGGTTATAAACCTGCATAGGGCCTTTGCCTTTAACCTGAATATGATGCGCTTCATCAAAACGGAAGCGACTGTGCAAGCGGCGGTGGGTGACGATATCAACCTGAGTGTTATTTGGCTGGGCCTCCGAGCACATACGGCTGGCAATATTGACGGTATCACCCCAAAGATCATAACTAAACTTGCGGCGTCCAATCACGCCGGCCACCACCGGGCCGGTGGCCAAGCCAATTCGCAAACTTAATTTCTGCCCATTCGGTGCCACATAGCGCGAGACAAACTGGTGCATCTCAAGACTGATATTGGCCATCGCATCGACATACTGACCGCGCGTAACCGCCGTATTGCCGCCGGCACTGGCGCTAGCGCTAGCATTGGCATTGCCGTATCCGCCGTATTTATCAAGTAGGCCGCCCGCGGCCATATATGCATCTCCCACGGTTTTGATTTTTTCTATGCCGTATTTTTCGGCAAGATTATCAAACTCGGAAAAAATATCATTGAGCAAATGCACGGTTTCGTTAGGCGATAGTTCTTCTGACATTTGAGTAAAGTTAACAATGTCCGCAAACATCACGGTAACGTCGGCATGGCCATCCGCAATGTTGCTTTCCTGTCGCTTCAAACGCTCAGCAATGGGCTGCGGCAAAATATTCAGCAGAAGGCGCTCGGATAATTCTTTTTCGGTCGCGACGGCATGAGTTTGAGCTTCGATGGCGTCGATCAGTTTTTTCTTCTCGCGCGAGAAATACCACAGCAGAACATAAACCATCGCGGAGATCGACACAAAATTCAGCACGAAGAAAACCGCTACGGTTTTCATATCAAGCAGCTTGGCATCCCACTGCAATACATAATCAAACATGCCCGACATGGCAGTCATGAAAATATAGGCAATAAACCACGGCACCGATTCCTTGGTTCCCATGATAACAATGGCACCGACCGGTGCCAGCAATGCCCATAACGACACCCCGCTGGCATTCACAAAATTTCCGATGGACCATTGCAATACGAACGGCGTGAATAAAAACAGCGACAACTGCATCAGGCAGAAGATTTCAAGCTTGCGCGTCTTCAGGAAAAAAATGATTGTGCATACCGATACAAACTGGAAGGTCAGTGGAATCATGGTCGAGAAACGCTGGCCAAAACTCCAGTACACCGCGAGCCACAGCACCGATGCAAACATCATCAGCCCGGTGGAAAATAACAACATATCACCGGAGAGTTTTTCTTCGGGACTCAAAGTCGTTGAAGTTCCAGCTTTAAAGGCTGATGACGCCGAAGCTTTTGTTGTGGTGTTGCTATTCATAGCCACAGGCTTGCCTTCGCGAGAGCGCTACCATTTGCATAACGGGACTATAGAGTGAATTGTTATTGATATTTTTTTTGTGCCTGATTATGACATAAGTTATTTGCCTGTTTCACGCTTTGTACACACTGACAGTCAGATAAAGTGAATTAGTCGGCCACGAGGATTCTTGCGTTAAACTCAAGTTTTTATCGTTATGTCCGCCTCTCCAAAGGTTGAATAATGGCCATCGAGAAAGCTCATTATGAATCAGCCCACCGAACTGAAGTATCAACAAATAGCCGTGACTGCAGGCGATCTACCGCTGCATTGTCCGATGCCCTCAATGAAATTATGGAACACACATCCACGGGTGTTTATTGATGTCACCTCCACTGGAGAAGCCAAATGTCCTTACTGCGGCACGGTCTATAGATTCTCAGGCCCGGCCAAACAAGGACATTAAAACTCTATGACTGGAGCGGCGATCGAGGCAAAAATGCCTCAAGAAGCTCTTATAACATAGAGTTTATATAAATTAACTATGCGCATCTTAATCATAGCGCCCTCATGGGTGGGTGATGCGGTTCTATCGCAGCCGCTACTGAGGTTGATTCGTGCGCAGCACCCGAACGCCCGCATTGATGTGCTGGCACCGCCTTGGGTGATGCCGGTTTTTACACGTATGCCGGACGTTTCGCAAGTAATGGAAAACCCGTTTGCGCATGGCGACTTGAAGTTTCTAGCTCGCCGTGCGTTAGGAAAATCGCTGCGTATGGAAGGTTACGAACGCGCATTTGTGTTGCCGAACAGCTTTAAATCTGCGCTGCTGCCGTGGTTCGCCCAGATCCCGGTTATCACCGGCTTTCGCGGCGAAAAGCGCGGCTGGATTTTGAATGATTGCCGCGATCTGGATGAGGCAAGATTACCGTTGATGGTGGAACGCTTTGTCTCGTTAGCGTCAGCAAAAAATGCGGTGATGCCACGCGAAGTTTCTGCTCCTGCCCCAGCTCTGCCCCTCACGCCAGCGCTGCGTGTGGATGCTGAGCATCGCGAGCAAGTGCTGCAGCGCCTCACGCTGAACCTCGACAAGCCAATGGTCGCGTTTTGTGCCGGTGCCGAATATGGCCCCGCCAAGCGCTGGCCTACCCGACACTTTGCAGCGCTGGCAATAAGGCTTATTGATGAAGGCAAACAGGTTTGGTTGTTCGGCTCCCCA
This sequence comes from Burkholderiales bacterium, assembly GCA_025359985.1. Classification (GTDB taxonomy): domain Bacteria; phylum Pseudomonadota; class Gammaproteobacteria; order Burkholderiales; family Usitatibacteraceae; genus UKL13-2. Next base: position 7,815 of record JANYDB010000078.1, read on the forward strand.
AAAGACCGCCCCATTACGGACGAAATCAATCAGCTCGCTGGTGGGCGCTGCGTCAATTTAGCGGGCGATACTCATCTGGATGATGCGATTGATTTATTAAGCTTGGCCGAACAAGTTGTGACCAATGATTCCGGGCTGATGCATATCGCCTGCGCGGTGGGCGTGCCGGTCGCCGCACTGTACGGCTCCAGCTCGCCGAAATTTACGCCACCACTGTCCCTGCGCGCTCACGTAATTTCATTAAATGTCGACTGCAGCCCTTGCTTTCAGCGGGTTTGTCCGCTGGGTCATTTCAAATGCATGAACGATTTAGAGCCCGATTTGGTCAGCGCCGCCATCACCTCCTTTAACAAAATTAGCGCATAATTTCTGACCGCTTTTGCGTAATTCCCAACTAGGACTCCATCATGAATCTTCGTGTAATTTCTCCTGCCGTTGCCATTGCCATTACTATCGCTTTGCTATTGGCAGCCGGATTTACTCATGCCGCGCCGGCAAAAAAAGTCGAGCTGCCGCTGGAATACATCGCCGATATTGAAGCCTGGCACGACAAAATGGAAACCAGCTTAAGGCGCGACAACGGGTGGCTGACGCTGGCAGGACGCTTCATTATGAAGCCGGGCATCAACACCTTTGGCACCGGTAAAGATAACGATATCGTGTTTCCATCCGAGTTAACCGGCACGGGGCCAACGCGCCTCGGTACGCTCACCGTTGAAGCAGGCAAAGTCACACTCAACCCGGCGTTGGGAGTAGCGATGTCGGCTGAAGGCAAGCTTTTTACCGGTGAACGCAGCATGGGCACGGCAAGCGATAAACGCGATTGGGTGACCCTTGATCGTATTGCTCTGCACATCATTGAGCGCAACGGCACGTTCGTCTTGCGCTTGGCCGACAATCAATCAGCGGTTAGAAAAAATTTCCCGGGGCGCATCTGGTACGAAACCAATAGCGCGTTTTTTGTCGATGCAAAATTTGTACCTTATCCGCCTGGCAAAACCATTGCCATCGTCAATATTATTGATGAGGTTTCTGAAGAGCCGTGTCCTGGCTATGTGATGTTCAAACTTAAGGGCAAAGTGCTCAAGCTCGATGTGATCGGTGAGGATGATGGCCTGTTCTTTGTGTTCCGCGATGGCACCTCCGGAACAACCACTTACCGCCCTTCACGCTTTTTGTTTGTCGAAAAAAAGCCCGCGCCCAATACAACTTTTAAACTCGATTTCAACAAAGCCTACAACCCACCTTGCGCATTTTCAGAATTCACCACCTGCCCGCTGCCGCCGAAACAAAACATCATGCAGACAAAAATTGAGGCGGGCGAAAAGTATCTCAAAAAAGTTGATGTTGCACGGGATGACTAAAAGAGTCAGCGCATATCCGCGGGAATATCAATATCGGCCAATACGCCGAGGTCATCCGTATTGAAATAAAAAATGCGGGATGGGTCGCGAGTCAACGCCGCATCAATCACCGTTCGTGCGCCGCTATCGCCTTGCAGCTCGCTGAGCGGTCGTCCGTATTGCCGCGCAAAACCAACCGGATGACCA
>JANYDB010000090.1 GCA_025359985.1 Burkholderiales bacterium
GAGCTGCATCTTGAAACACTGTGGTCGCAAAACATTGCAATCACCACCCGGCTCGTTGACACCGTGTCAACACCGATGCTGTTGAAATCAGTGCAGTCGAAAAAAATTGATCCCGCAAAGCTCATTACTCATCACTTCAAGCTGGATCAAATCCTTGATGCTTACGAGACCTTCGCGAACGCGGCTGATACCAAAGCGCTGAAGGTCATTATCGAGGCTTAAATTTTTGCGTTGCACCTTTTTTGAATCAACTTTTTGCTTCATTATTTTTACTTTACTAAATTGAAAGTATCAAAACCATGACCTATCAAAGCGTGAACCCTTACGACGGCAAAACCCTGAAAACATTTACGGAACATACCGATGCGCAGCTTGAGGCGGCTATCAAAACTGCCACAGAGTGTTTCGAAACATGGCGCAATATGACCTTCGCCGACCGTGCTGCCGTGCTTGCCAAGGCGGCCGCGTTAATGCGCGCGCAAGCTGATGAATTCGCAAAACCGATGACGCTAGAAATGGGCAAACTCTTTAATGAATCAAAGGGCGAAGTAACGCTCAGCGCGGACATCATTGATTATTACGCAAGTAATGCCGAAGGCTTTTTGGCACCGCAGCCATTGAGTCCTAAAATTGGCGAGGCCGTTGTCGAGAGCAGCCCGTTTGGTGTTCTGTTTGGTGTGCAGCCCTGGAATTTTCCTTACTATCAATTGGCCCGGTTTGCTGCCCCCAATCTGATGGCAGGCAATGTGGTGATGGTGAAACATTCGGGGACAGTACCCCAATGTGCGATTGCGTTTGAAAAATTGTGGCGCGACGCGGGCGCACCGGCGGGCGTCTACACAAACCTGCTCATTTCATATGATCAAGTCAATCGCGTGATCGATGATCCGCGCATCAAGGGCGTTGCCTTGACAGGCAGCGTGGAAGCAGGCAAACGGGTCGCAGAGCGCGCTGGAAAAAATCTTAAAAAATCGACGATGGAGCTGGGCGGCAGCGACGCCTTCATTGTGCTGGAAGATGCTGATCTGGAAAAAGCGGTCAAGTGGGCGGTCTGGGCGAAAATGAACAATACCGGCCAGTGCTGCATTGCAGCGAAGCGCATGATCGTCGTTGACGCAGTTGCGGATCAATTTCTCGAACAATTTCGAAATGCGCTCGCGGCACTAAAACCGGGTGATCCGATGTTGGCTTCCACCACACTCGGCCCGCTTTCGACTGAAGCCGCGTTGAAAAAGCTGCTCGAACAGGTAAAGCAGGCAGTGACACACGGGGCCACATTGGTCATGGGCGGCGATAGAATCGACCGGCCCGGCGCATTCATGCAGCCCACTATTCTGTCAAATATCAGCCCCGATAATCCCGCCTATAAAGATGAATTTTTTGGGCCGGTTGCACTTTTCTTTAAAGTTAAAGATGAAGACGAAGCGATCAAGCTGGCCAATGATTCACCCTTTGGTTTGGGCGGTTCGGTGTTCACGAAAGATATCGCACGTGGTAAACGTGTCGCGAGCCGTATTGATACCGGCATGGTATTTATCAATCACCCCACCTGGACTGCGCCCGATTTGCCATTCGGCGGAATCAAGGATTCAGGCTATGGGCGCGAGCTTTCCAGCATGGGCATTCAGGAATTTGTAAATAAAAAATTGGTACGTACAGCCCCGATTGATGCGCCTGCCTAGTTAGTTTGGTCATAGATGACCTCCCCGAGAAAAGCTTGGCGGGTGTTTACCAAGCGCCTGTCCAGGGCCTAACTTGGTCGCTATCCTGCAACCGCCAACTTGGGCTTGGATGTGCGTCGGCGTTGTGCACATTACTAACCGGGCTGCTTCAGCGGTATTGCTGCAGTGCTGGGTCTCGATTTTTTTCATTGCCACAATATGGTTGTGGGCAAAAATCGAGACCTGACGCCAACGGCTTACTAACGGCTGGCGCGAACGCAGGATTAGGCCGCGATTCTCTATCGGGCGAGACTTAGGCAGGCGCGGGTAGCCTCGACAGTCGCAGCCTTTGTTTCGGTTGAGCCTAAGAACGCTTTTGCTGATACGTCGTCAGCTCGCTGGCTCAGGTTTATCGTGGTCGGTAAGTTGGCGATTCGAGTCCACGTTTTTGCTGAATAGCAGTCACAATAAATTCTGACCTGCTCAAGCGGGTGATTTTGAAGCGCTCCCCCTTCTACCTCGCGCGCCAAACACGCGCTTTTGATTAGCAATTGAATGTCTTTTGGTGATAGACCCTCGGGATGACAATCGTCTTTCGTTCTTGCTAGATTCTTTGACGGCCCCGAACTTGGAACCGGAACACACTTATTGGACGCTTCGACTGCAAGTTTCTTTGCAGATTCTGATTGTAAAAAACGGGCGGCTGCTTTGCGATCCTTCCTGTCAATCAAATCCTGGAGCGGCGTGGCCGTGCCAGCGAGCTTGGCGCGAAGTTTTTCGCTGTAACAAGCGCAATATTCATTCTCAGCGGTTTCAGAGTAGCCGCTTTTTAGCGCGCCATGCTCTATCTGAGTTTGAGTGCATACATTGGTTATTTCCGCCCAAAATTGGCGTCCGTTGATCTCGCCAGCAGCCTGTGTCTCATTGACCCCAGCAATCAGACCTGCGCTTATCAGCGACAGGCGATGAGCTTAGTTTCTAGTAACGATAGGCGTGCACGCAACATTTATTGCAGCGTGCGTGAATGACATTCTTCAAAAAGTCCCAGCTCCATGTATAAGCCTGAATACCCGCTGTAGTTACAACTTGAACAGAGAAAGAAGTGCCGTCAGTGCTGCGCACTCCCCCTCGCGTATTTCCGGCATATCGTCGCCGTGAGTACTGTTGTACGCCTTGTGCAGGGCTTTCGGGTCTGGTCACGCGTTTTGCTAACAGATGTTTGGGCAATTAGCCAAAAAGCGAGACTGGCCCCAGCTGTGTTGAGCCGTGACATATCGACGACGTGATACGCTATGGAACCTATCAATTTTTTGAAAGTGAAACCGTGAAATCTTCCCATATTATAAGTTTCGCCGCTGGCATCCTTGTTGGCACCTTTGGCTTGGGTGGACTCGCCGTTCACGCCAAAATGGTCACATTGAACTCCGCCATCGGCGGCGTTTTGCCTAACTCTGAAGGTAGCTTGTTTTGCGTCTCTACAGCGTCTGCCATCAGATCGATCAAAGGCGTATCACGTGAATCCAAAGTCCGCGCGGCCGACGGCCGTGACTCCATTGGTGTGACCATGCGCTGTCCTATTTGACCTCGTGGAGTGCGACACGCCGGTCCCCATGCCTCAAGCTCAGGGCCAGGCGCAACATTTGTACGCCTAAATTGCCCGCACCATTCACCGACTAGACAGCGCAGCAATCAAAGGGGTCAGCGATAAATTAAATTGGCCTAACCAAACGAGCGCTTTAGGAGGGCTTTAGAAGGCTTTAGGGCCATATCTCACTTTTCGCCAGCAGATGTTTTGGCGATTAGGCAGAAGGCGAGCCCCCATTCGACGAAGCCGACAAAACTCCTCGCCACGCTTGCCGTTCGGAGCATTTTTGCCAGAAGACGCCCGTCGAACGGCGTGTTTCAAATCGCGCATGCCGAAGCCGAAGACGAGGAATAAGCGGTCACCTTTCGGCGCTTGCGCATTCATGCTGCGCTGTTGGTTTTGCCCCACATCCAATCCCTTATTTCCGGCATATCTTCACCGTGAATATCAATGTACTGCTTGTGCGTGATGAGTTTGTCCTGAAGCTGTTGTTTAAGTGTAGTGCCCTGATTGCCGGTTTGCGGCAGGCGATCTATGGCCGCCATCACGAGGTGAAATCGATCCAGCTCATTGAGTACCGTCATATCGAAGGCCGTGGTAATAGTGCCTTCTTCTTTATAACCGCGGACATGCAAATTCTGGTGATTAGTACGCCGATATGTCAGGCGATGAATCAATCCGGGGTAAGCGTGGAAGGCAAAGATAATCGGCTTATCCCGGGTAAAAAGCGCATCGAAATCCTGATCGTTTAATCCATGCGGATGTTCGCTCTGCGGCTGCAGTTTCATCAGATCGACCACATTCACCACGCGAATTTTTAAATCAGGCAGGTGTTCGCGCAAGATTAAAACTGCCGCCAGCGTCTCCAGTGTGGGGACGTCCCCTGCACATGCCATCACCAAATCCGGTGCGCTGCTTTGTTCGCCCCGGGTATCCACCTCGTTGCCTGCCCATTTCCAGATACCAATACCTGCCGCGCAATGCGTGACCGCATCTGCCATTGGCAACCATTGTGGGGAAGCATGTTTACCCGCAATCACGACGTTAACGTAATGGCGACTGCGCAGGCAGTGGTCCATCACCGATAGCAGGCAGTTCGCATCCGGCGGAAAATAGACGCGAACAATTTCGGCTTTTTTATTCACAACAAGATCAATAAAGCCCGGATCCTGATGAGTAAAACCATTGTGATCCTGACGCCAGACATGCGACGCCAATAAATAATTTAACGACGCGATGTTACGCCGCCATGGAATATGAGACGCGACCTTCAGCCACTTCGCGTGCTGGTTAAACATGGAATCGATGATGTGAATAAACGCTTCATAGCAGTTAAAAAGCCCATGACGCCCGGTCAGCAAATAGCCTTCAAGCCAGCCTTCGCACTGATGCTCGCTGAGCATTTCCATCACCCGCCCGGTCGGCGCAAGATATTCATCGTTCGGCATGACGGTGGCATCCCATTGCCGGTTGGTTACTTCAAACAAAGCCTCCAGCCCATTGGAAAGCGTTTCGTCCGGGCCGAACACACGAAAATTGCGCTGCGCATTATTCAGCTTCACCACATCGCGCAGGAACGGCCCGAGCAGGTGCGTATCACCTTTACCACGCATCCCGGGTGAAGACACCTCGATGGCATAGTCGCGGAAATCCGGCATGTGCAGATCGCGCAGCAGCATGCCTCCATTGGTGTGCGGATTAGCCCCCATCCGTCGCGCGCCATGCGGTGCCAACTCGGCCAGCTCAGGGATCAGGCGGCCCTCGACATCAAACAGCTCTTCGGGCCGGTAACTCTTGAGCCACGCTGCCAACAACTCTAAATGCCCGGGATGACTGGCAGGGTCGGCAAGCGGCACCTGATGGGAGCGGAACGTACCCTCAATGGGTCGACCGTCCACTATCTTCGGGCCGGTCCAACCCTTCGGCGATTTGAGCACGATCATCGGCCAGCGCGGACGCTCGCTTTTTTCAGTATTCGCACTTTGCCCACGACCTTGGCCGCGACGCGCGTCATGCTGAATTTGTTTGATTTGCGCGAGCACGGCATCAAGCGTGGTCGCCATGGCCTCGTGCATCAGTTCCGGTTCATGGCCCTCAACAAAGTACGGCGTCCAGCCATAGCCGCGCAGCAACTGTTCCAATTCCTCATGGCTGATACGCGCAAGCACTGTTGGATTGGCAATCTTGTAGCCATTTAGATGCAGGATCGGCAAGACCGCGCCATCTGTGGCGGGATCGAGAAATTTATTGGAATGCCATGCCGTGGCGAGTGGCCCGGTTTCGGCTTCGCCATCGCCGATCACGCAGGCCACCACTAAATCCGGATTATCAAACGCCGCACCAAACGCATGGCTGAGCGAATAGCCCAACTCGCCGCCCTCGTGGATGGAGCCCGGACATTCGGGCGATGCATGGCTGGGTATGCCGCCCGGAAACGAAAACTGCGTGAACAGTTTTTTAAGCCCCGCCACATCCTGCGTGATGTGCGGATAGACCTCACTATAGGTGCCTTCAAGATAAGTATTGGCGACCACGGCTGGCCCCCCATGGCCGGGGCCGGAAATATAGAACATATCGAGATCAAGTTTTTTGATGATCCGATTTAGGTGCACATAAATAAAATTTTGCCCCGGTGTGGTGCCCCAATGTCCGAGCAACATGCGCTTTATATGTTCAAGCTTCAGCGGCTCTCGCAGCAGCGGGTTGTCACGCAAATACATCTGCCCTACCGATAAGTAATTCGAAGCACGCCAATAGGCATCCATCGCGTTCAGCAATTCAGGACTAAGCGTTTTCATTTTTTCTTTCGCGTGGATAGCTGGGTAAATGTTCCGGTGAAAGACTTGGATAATGAATGATGGGATGAATTTTTTTCATCTGCTCTCAGGATGCGGCTCGCTGCATTTGCGATAACAAGCTCCTCGTTGGTGCGCATAACCAGAACCTTGACCTGAGCAGTCTGCGTCGAGATTACTTCCGCATTTTTATGGTTGCGTCCGGAGTCAATGGATACACCCAGGAAGCCGAGTCCTTTGCAAATCCGTGCGCGAATAGTCGGCGCTTGTTCGCCGATGCCCCCTGCAAAAATTAGCGTATCCAATCCCCCCAGTGTCGCGCTAAAAGCGCCAATCCCTTTTTTGATTTGATAGCAGAATAAGGCGATAGCTTCTGCTGCACGCGGGTCTGCCGACTCGCGCTGCAATAAATCCTGCATATCGGCACTGGTCTCGGACACCCCCAGCAGACCGGATTTGAAATTGATCATTTCGTCGAATTGCTTCACATCCAACCCTTCGCTTCGCGCCAGATAGCCCACGATGCCGGGATCAAGGTCACCGGCGCGCGTGCCCATCAGCACGCCAGATGCGGGCGTGAAGCCCATGCTGGTGTCCAGCGGCTTGCCGCGATTGACAGCGGCGAGACTAACGCCGTTGCCCAGGTGTAGAAGAATGATCCTGCCACGAGCCATCACCGCACCTTCACGACGGCGCAGCTCTGACATCAAATATGAAAAAGACAATCCGTGAAAGCCATAGCGGCGAACGCCTTTCGCTTCATATCGGCGCGGAATAGGCAAAAGCTGCGCAACCCGCGGCAGGTCATGATGAAACGCTGTGTCAAAGCAGGCGATTTGCGGCAAATCGGGGAAACGCAGCTGTAGCGTTTCTATCAATAAAATTTCGGTTGGTAGATGTTCTGGATCCAACGGGCTGAGCTTACGCAGCGCCTTCAATAGCGCGGGGGTCAGCCGTTGTGGCTGGTAAAAATGGGGGCCACCATGAACGACCCGATGGCCCACCGCGATGATTGAATTTTTGTTTTCTTTTTCATTTATGTTTTGATGTATTTTTTCTTCCAGCCAATCCATCAGCCGCCCGATTGCCGCCACATGATTCGGTGCGATCACCGGGCACGTGAAATTTTCTGTTTTATTTTCAACCTGATCTGCACTTTCAACCGAGAAGACCGCATCGGTCATGCCAATCCGTGCGATCTGGCCTTTAAGTTTCATGCGCAGTGATGACGGTAATGGCCGTGTGCCAATCGCCGAAAACAAGGCAAATTTGATGCTTGATGAGCCGCCATTGATCGTCAGAATGTTTTTTTCTATACCGTTCATATAGAAAGGCTCGTTTTATTAGCGACCTCGCCCGCTTCGCCAGATTCACCGCTAAATTCGGCATCAAATGTTGCGCCAATAATCACCTGTGCATCAGCGGTGAGGCGACGCAGATGCGCCTCATCCAAAAAGCTCTCCAAATAAATTTTGTAGATATTTTCAGTGCCGGATGGACGCGCTGCAAACCAGCCATGTTCCGCAATGACTTTAATCCCGCCGATCGGCGCCCCATTGCCCGGTGCGTGACTCAACACACTTAAGATTTTTTCACCGCCCAGTTCGCGGGCTTGCACCTGCGCGGGCATCAATGCCGACAGTGCCTTTTTTTGATGCGCCGTGGCTGGTGCGTCTATCCGATCCGAAAAACACGCGCCTAATTCGTGCGTTAGCTCGCTATATATTTCACCGGGATCGCGGCCCATTCGCGCCGTGATTTCGGCGGCGAGCAACGACGCGATCATGCCATCCTTATCAGTCGTCCAGACCGTACCATCCTGGCGCAAAAAACTGGCACCGGCGCTTTCTTCACCGCCAAAACCTAAGGTGCCATCAAACAAGCCGTCAGCAAACCATTTAAAGCCAACCGGCATTTCGACCAGTTTGCGGCCAAGCTTCGCAGCGATGCGATCAATCATGCAGGTGCTGACGATAGTCTTGCCGATGGCCGCTTGCTGCCCCCAATGAGGCCGATGCTGAAACAGATAGTGAATGGCGACGCAAAGATAATGATTTGACAAGAGCAGTCCCGCACTGCGAGTAACAATGCCGTGCCGGTCGTGATCGGTATCGCAGCCAAAAGCAATATCAAAATGATTTTGACTATTTAAATTGACTAAATTTTTCATGGCATAGGACGAGGACGGATCCATGCGAATTTGACCATCCCAATCGAGCGGCATAAAGCGAAACGTCTGATCAACTTCAGCATTCACCACGCTAAGATCCAACCCATAACGGTCGGCAATTGCGGGCCAGTAATGAACACCTGCGCCACCCAGTGGATCTACCCCCACACGAATTTTAGCGCCGCGAATAGCGTCCATATCGATGACGCTGCCGAGGCTGCTTACATATGAATTCAGGAAATCATGGCGGTGGGTGGTGGGCGCACGAAGTGCGGCCTCGCATGGAATTCTAAGCACGCCTTTCAAACTGTTTTTCAAGTGAGCATTCGCGCAAGCCTCGATCCACCTGGTTGCGCCGCCATCTGCGGGGCCGCCGTTGGGCAGATTGTATTTAAGGCCGCCATCGCGTGGTGGATTATGCGACGGCGTCACCACAATCCCATCTGCCAAGCCGGTAACACGGGCGTGGTTGTAGGCCAGAATCGCGTGCGAAATCGCGGGTGTTGGTGTGTATTCGTCGCCCTGCGCCAGGATCACATCAACCCCATTCGCGGCCAGCACTTCAAGTGCGCTGGCACGCGCGGGCTCTGATAACGCATGGGTGTCAATGCCGAGGAACAGCGGGCCCTGAATATGATGCGCTTTGCGGTATTGGCAAATTGCCTGCGTGATCGCTAGCACATGGAATTCGTTAAACGACCGCTCAAAGGCTGAGCCGCGATGCCCTGATGTGCCAAACGCAACACGCTGCGCGGGTACTGCCGGGTCGGGCACCTCTGCGTAATACGCTGTGACCAGCTTCGCCACATTAACCAGTGACGCTGAAGGTGCGGGTTTGCCCGCCAGTGGGCTGATCCTGGTTTGAAGGCGGCTCAATCGAGGCTCATGCATGCTCAGTCACGTTCAGACAAATCCATACAGGTTCATGTACATTCACGCCGAGCGCGATGGCGACATGCGTGAACTTTTTTCCCTGATCCGCAGCATCAAGTGCTGCCATGATTTGGCAAACGCATCTACACCATCATGCTGCAACCGCATCGCAAGCGCTTCATCATCGATGCCTTCGCGGCGGAATTCCTCAAGTACGGCTTCGGCATAGCCGCCATCGGCTGACAATGGCTGCCCGACCCTACCGTGATCGGCAAAGGCCAGCAGGGTTTTTTCCGGAATCGTATTGATGGTGCCGGTTGCTACCAACGCTTCGATATAAAACGTGTCACGCACGGATGGGTCTTTGGCACCGGTGCTGGCCCAAAGCAGACGCTGCGGACGTGCGCCAGCCGCGGCCAATTTTTGCCAGCGTTCGGAAACGAGTTGATCTCGATAAGCCTTGTATGTGCGCATCGCCATAGCAACACCGAGACGGTTTTGGAACTGGCTTGCCACATCACCCTTCACCGCCGTATCCCAGCGACTCACAAACAGCGAGGCGACTGATGCAACACTGGGATCAAGCCCTGCTTCGATACGCCGCTCAATACCACGCATGTAGGCTGCTGCAGCGGCCACATATTGCTCTTGCGAAAATAGCAGCGTGACATTGATCGGCACGCCGTTAAAAATGGATTGCTCGATGGCCGGAATACCGGCAGGCGTGCCGGGAATTTTGATAAAAAGATTCGGCCGTGCCGCTCGCGCATGCAGCTCCAAAGCAGTCTTTATGGTGTTGGCCGTGTCATGCGCAAATAGCGGTGAAACTTCGAGCGAGACCCAGCCGTCAACACCAGCCGTCTGATTAAATATCGGGCGAAACAGATCAGCAGCTTGCCGCAGATCTTCAAGCGCGAGTTCAAAAAAAATACCTTCATCCGATAAACCCGATGCCGCTAGCCTAAGGATCGCGTTGTCGTAGGCTTTACCGCTGCTGATGGCCTGTTCGAAAATGGTCGGATTCGAGGTTAAGCCGGTCACGGATAACTCAGCGATGTAATGAGCTAGCGTGCCGCTCGTTAACAGTTCACGGGTAATATTATCGAGCCATAGCCGTTGCCCCAAATCGTTGAGCTGCGCATTGTGGGGCTTCATCATTTCTCCTGGAGTATACGGTTGCCGCCAAACTCGTCTAAAAAACATACTGAGTTTATACGTGGCGGCATCGCGATACCGTCTGTTAGCGCACACAGCGATCAATATGAGTGCTGAATAGACGTCCAAAAATGGCCAAGGCGCATACATAATGGCTCAAGATGCCCGCCCAGCTTGCCGTTTGAGGTATTTATACTCGCGCGATTTAGTGAATGACCCGCATTTTAGCCAATGACTTTATTGCGCCCCGCCCGCTTGGCCGCGTAAAGCTGTGCATCAGCCGCGTCCAGTAATTTATCGTGATCCATCGCCGGATCAGCGATATGAGCGGTGTAGGCAGCGATACCAAAACTCATCGTAATGGACAGTCCCGGGCGAATGGATGACCAGTTAAATTTCTCAACCTCGCAACGTAGTCGTTCACACAACAGACGCGCTTCGGTAATCTCGGTTTCAGGCAGCACAATGGCGAACTCCTCACCGCCATAGCGCGCCACCATATCAATGGCACGACAGCCTTCCATCAAAATACGTGCGACGGTGCGCATTACATCATCACCTACAGCATGCGAAAACTGATCATTCACCTGCTTGAATTGATCCAGATCGGCCAGCACCACGCACAATGGCCTTTGATTTCGCCATGCACGCTCAAACTCAAGCGATAAAAATCGTTCCAGCTCCCGCCGATTAGCAAGGCTGGTTAGTGCATCTGTTTTGGATAATTGTTCATATGCGGCTGACTGTTCTTTGACTTGTACCAGTAGACTGGCTTTTTCTTCATTGGTGCGTTCGAGTTTTTCTTTTTCGAGGGCCAGATCGCGGGTACGCTCGTCGACTAATTGTTGCAACGAAAACGCTTGATGCCGGAGCAGCCGCACTCTGACAAAGTAGGCAGTAAACCCGAGCGCAACCAGCACCAGCGCGGCCATCCAGCGGAATACACCGCGTTCAAAAAACTGCGGCTGATAGTCAATCGTAAGCACAGCGCCGTCGTCATTCCAGAGCCCATCATTATTACTGGCGCGTACCTGAAATTGATATTGCCCGGGCTCCAGATTGGTATAGATTGCGCGGCGCTCACTACCAGCTTCGATCCATTGCGGATCAAAACCGTGCAAGCGGTAGCGATAGCGGACTTTAGCGGGGTCGGCTAGGCTCAGGCCGACATACAAAATTTCAAGTCGGTGTTTGCCGGGGCGCATCATGACATGGCCTGTTAATGGCATTGATTCAGAGTCCACCAATACACTCGTGATGTGTACCGGCGGAGGCATAAGATTGGGTTTGCTTTGTTTGACCGCGTCAACCATGGCGACGCCGCGCGCAGTGGCAAACATGAGCCGACCATCACGCGTGCGCCACGCCGCAGGGGCTGAGCCGCCATTGCATTGGACGGTGGCCATGCCATCCGAGCGACCATAAAAATCGGGGGTTACGCGTTCGCGCTTGCCGACGATAATTTCTTTAAGCTCTTGATGGGCGAGCCTCACAATGCCCTGATTTGAGCAGAGCCAGAGATGACCTTTTTGATCATCCACCGCGCTCAAAAATGCGCGTGCGGGTATGCCCTGCGCCGATTGGAAGAGATGGGCTTTGCCGGCCACGATTAATGCAAAACCATTGGCCGTTGTGATCGTGAGCTCACCCTTTGCATCCGCGCTGATCGACAGAATCGGCCCGCTCGAACCCAACTGCGCATGCTTGGTAATGATGCCATTGTTGATCGTTGCCAGTCCTTCCCGAGTACCGACCCATACGACATTCGCACCATCTTCATAGAGCGAAATGACTTGATCCCCGGCGAGGCCGTCAACACCACGATAGCGCCTGACCATCCCGCCGGCAGAAGGGATAGCGGTCTTCGTTTTCATCATTTCGAGGGCAATGCGTTCGGCGCGCTCGACACGATAGAGGCCGGTATTGGTGCCCATCCACAATGCACCATCGCGGGTTTCAAGAATAGATCGCACTGATGAAGCACCCAAGCCCAGTTTTCCCCCTAAATTTTCTAGTCGATCCTGGCGCAGCCGGTGCATACCGCCTGCATTGGTACCGACCCAGATCGTGCCATCCTGCCCTTCGGTCAATGACAATATCGCAGAATTCAGCAGGCCGTCTTTACGCCCATAGCGACGTATGTTCTGACCGGCAAATCGAAATAAACCGTCACTGGTGCCGACCCAAATAGCGCCCGATCTGTCTTCAAGAACGGTGCGACTGAACTCCTCGGACAAACCGCGTTGCGCGCCCCAAGTTGTAAACAATCCCTCGCGAAAACGATCTATCCCGCGATCGGTACCAAACCACATACTGCCTTCCACATCCTGGATAATATCGCGCACAAAATTGTTGGATAGACCATTGCGGGAATTGTAGGTTTCAAACAAGTTGCCGCTGCTGGCACTCAGCTTTGGGTTAGTCGCCGTATTACTAAAACGCTGAATACCCTCAAGCGAGCCTAACCAGATATTGCCGGCGCGATCTTCAAATACCCGCGTCAAGGTGTCGCTGGCCAGACCGTCCCGACGGGTGTATGAACGAAACGGCGGACCTGATGGCGAACCTGCTTGCATACCCGATTGCAAACGAGGGCGCACATCTCTTTTTTCCGCTCCGCCTGTTGCGCCTGCTGCGGGTTTCATCGCTTCGCGGCAATACAGCCCATTGCCATAAGTGGCGACCCACAAGCGGCCACGGCTATCCTCCAAAATCGAGGAAATATAGATCGTATCTATTTTTTCGCCGGTTGGACGCGATGTAAGCTTGCCATTGCGAACCAGGCTCAGGCCACCAAAGGTGCCGATCCATACGTCGCCAGAAGCAGTGGTGCGAATCGCGGTGACAATATCGTGTGGCAGCCCCTCGAGCGTGGTGTAGACCCGGGTTGTATTATCGGCAACTGACAGTGTTGCCAACCCGCCGCCGCTGGTGCCAATCCATAATCTGCCACTGCCATCTTCTTCGAGTACCGATACAGAACCTTTCGGCAAACCGCCCACAGGCATAACCGCTGTAAATTTCTCACGCTGATAGCGCACCAGACCACCGTCACGCAAGCCGAGATACAGACTGCCATCGCGGGCCTCGCGCAATGCCGCTATACCGCTGCCCCGCAACGCGGGCGTATTAGCTTCATTAAACACAGTGAATTTTTGGCCATCAAAACGCGCCACACCTTCATGAGTCGCAAACCACAGATAGCCATCGCGTGTTTGCGCCATGCTGCGAATGGTGCTTTGAGGTAGGCCGTCATCAACCGACCAGGTCTCGTGGATTAGATCACCAATCGGCTTAATCGGGATGGAAGTAAGTGTAGAGGTCGGTACAACCGCAACTGCCAATGACGTCGCGAGCCCGATATATATCAGCAGGGCTAAACAACAAACACATGTCGTGGTGTTGATATTTTTTCTGCGGGAAAAAAACCAAATCATGGGCGTAGTAGTTGAGTAATGTGGAAGAAGTTTTTTAGCGTTGCTTTACAAAAGCATTAAGTAGCTGGTTTAAAGGTCAGATGCGATATCATGCCTGCGCTGATATTAGCGGCGTATCTGCCCGAAAAAAAGCAACGGCCTCATCCGCATCACGGGTCCGTTTCATCGGCGGCAAAGATTGCCAAATCCGCTTGCCATAAGGCTTATCCACCAAGCGAGTATCACCGATCATCAACACCCCGCGATCGTGCTCATCGCGAATTAAGCGCCCGGCTCCCTGTTTGAGCTTGATGGCGGCATAGGGCACCTGATAGTGCATAAAAGCGTTGCCCCCGGCCTGGTTAATCGCATCAATACGGGCAGCCAGCACCGGATCATCCGGAGCCGCAAACGGCAGCTTGTCGATGACAACCAGCGATAGCGCATCACCTTTGACGTCCACCCCTTCCCAGAATGAATGGCTCGCCACTAACACCGCGTTGCCGAGTTTGCGGAAGCGCTCTAGCAGCTCAGTGCGCGTGCCTTCGCCTTGCACCATCAGCGGATAGCCGAGGCCTTTCTGTTCAAATAAATCTTTGAGCAAACCATGCGCCCGATCCATCGCTTTTAACGACGTAAACAGCAGGAACGCACGACCCCCTGCTGCCTCAATCAACGGCAGCGCCGTATTGATAATTGCTTCTGTATGCTCGGCTGTATTGGGGGCCGGTAAGCCTTTGGGCAAATACAGCAGCGCCTGGTTGGGGTAATCAAAGGGTGAGGCCCATGATGCTGTTTCTACTTTGTTGTTTTTAATTTTTTCGTTAAACGGATCGTCATCAAAATCATCCGCTACCGTTTTGCTTATTTTTTTGTCGTCTGTATTGGTCAGTCCCATCTCGGTTTGATAATGATCGAACTCACCTTTCACAGCAAGCGTGGCAGAGGTAAAAATCCATGCACGTTTTTGACTGAAGACTTGCGCGCTAAAAATATGGGCGATCGACAGGGGGGTCAAATGAAACGCGAGTGATTGCGAATAAGCTTCAGCCCAGCGAATATAGCCTTCAATGCCGCCGTCTTTGCCCGCACCCTGCCACTGCGTTAGTTTTTGTGCGATCTCATCCGCACGGTCCAGGCAATTCGCGATTTCTGGCGCACGCGCGGACTGGCATTCCAACATTTCACGCAGCTCCCCAACCGCCTCCTGGGTTTTGGTAAACGCATCCTGAAAGCCCTCGCGCTCCGAAACGGACACACCGGGCATCCGACCAAAATCTTCGCGGACGGTAAGACGCAGATCGCGTGCCGCTTTATCGAGCACCATCGCCGACTCCTGCAAATCCTTGAAATCGCCCGCGTGCGCAATACCAGTCAAGCGCGCATCACGTGCGAGCTCGATGAGTTGCGAAGTTGATACGGCCTCGCCAAAAAACATCGTGGCGGTATCTGGCAGCTGATGTGCTTCATCAAACACCACAGTATTACAAGCTGGCAGCAGATCCTGCGCGCCATCATCTTTTAGCACTAAATCCGCAAAAAACAAATGATGATTAACCACCACGACCTCCGCATCCATCGCCGCTTTGCGGGCTTTCATGACAAAGCAGTCGGCATAGCGCGTGCATTGGGAGCCAAGGCAATTTTCTCGCGTGGAAACAGCACTCGTCCACGCGTTGGATCGTTCTGGCACATCGGATAATTCTGCCTTGTCACCGGTGCCACCGCTACTCAAACTGCGATCGGCAAAGCGACGAATCACCTGAATATGCTTCACATCTTCACGATTCATAAAACGACCATCGGCCACCGCTTCTTCAAGATGATGCAGGCACACATAATTGGCGCGACCTTTAAGCAGAGCCGTCGACACCGGAATGCCGAGCGCTGCAATCACCATCGGAATATCGCGATGAAACAACTGATCCTGCAAGGTCTTGGTGCCGGTAGAAATAATCACTTTGCCACCCGAACGGAGCGCAGGCACCAGATACGCAAAAGTCTTGCCGGTGCCGGTACCAGCCTCGGCAATCAATACGCCGGCATGATCAATGGCATGCTCAATTTTTTCAGCCATTTCAATCTGGCTTTGACGATGCCGAAAGCCTTCGATGCGTTTTGCAAGCGGGCCATCAGGCCCAAAAAGACGGGGTAATTCACTCATAGGCAGATGATACCGTGCCGAACACGTCACATCTCGCTCATATCAGCTCATTTTCACTTGTTAATACAATTTTTCACAATGGATTTAAAGCTGCTTTTCGGCTTGCTTTTTTAAAAAAATTAGCTACGCCCAAAGATAATTTTTTCCTTCGCCATGAGGTGCGTCAGCGCGGCGATGGCTACGGCCGTCATCGCTACACAAACACTGAGTGGTATCAAAAAATGCATCGCCTCCAAATGCTCACCACGCAAAATCCTCGTCAACACCATCATCTGTCCCAACATCGGCACAAATAGCTGCCAGGTGGCGTCTTTAAGCTGCGTGAACATGGCAATCACGGGAATAAATGACACCACCGTATACAGATAGCTAACATACGTCTGCGCTTCTTTGAAGCTGCGGCCAAACGTGGCGATCAACATTTGCAGCGCGCCAATCGCCGGGGCGAATGGCAACAACATGACGGCAAAACCGAAATATTGAGCGGGGCTTAATGAAACCACGCTGGCGATTTTGGGTAGCGGAAAAAACGTGAGCGTGGCCGCAAAGCCCGCCAGCAGCAGCAACACAATACCCATCCCGTAGCAGGCAACCGCAAGCCACTTGCCCAAAATCAGACTGGGGCGCGCAATCGGGTTCATCAGCAGAGGTTCCAACGAGCCGCGCTCACGCTCACCGGCCGTCATATCAATGGCCACCGCCATACAACCCGTAATGCCGACAATCAGCGCTAGCCAGGGGATAATAAACAGCAACATCGCTGCGCGCTGCGCTGGTGTACCCAGATTGGTGTCCTGCACCTCGACTGCACGCAACAGGCTGGTCGAAACACCATGCGCGAGCAAACGCTGCGTACTGACTTCACGATTAAACCCTGTCATCAAACGCCTGATAATGCCGATCGATTGAGCACTAGCGTCCTGGCGGGTATCGTCATAGACCAGCTCAACATCAGCACGGCCAGTAACAAATTTTTCAGAAAAATCATCGGGCACCACCAGCACTGCATCATGCTTGCCTTGACCGATCAGCGCACGAAAATCTGGCTTGGGTTCTTTTATCGTAAAGTCCTGCCTTGCAAAAAAATTGGCCAATTGCGGCGCATGCATTATGTTCAGTACAAACACTTCTTTCTTCTCTGCCTTCTCTTCAATACTCGAAATGAAATAGCTCATACCAATCAGCACCAGCGGCCCAACGGCAATCGAAGACACAAAAATCATCAGCGCGGTGCGGCGATCACGCAAATGATCACGCAGCTCTTTTTTAAGAACAGTGAATATCGTTTTGAAATTCAGGACATTCATTTATGCGACCTCTTTCGGCAGGAGCGAAACGCGGGCTGGTGCATTTTCCATCTCGGCCAAACAAACAAAGGCATCCTCTAGACTGGTTTTGCCGGACATCGCGAGCAGTTCGTCGGTGCTACCCTGTGCCGTCACACGACCGCGCGAAATAATAATGATCTCGTCACACAATGCGGCCACTTCCTGCATGATGTGGCTGGAAAACATGACCGTGCGACCCTCGTCTTTGAGGCGTTTGACCAGCTCTCGCAGTGCCCGTGTGGTCATCACGTCCAGGCCATTAGTTGGCTCATCAAGAATGACATGCGAAGGCTCATGAACCAGGGTGCGGACAATGGCAACCTTCATTTTTTCGCCTTGCGAAAAACCTTCAGTGCGGCGATCCAAAATATCCTGCATATCCAGCAGGCTGACATAACGCGCAATGGTGGCATCTGATTTTGCGGCGTCAATACCGCGTAAATCTGCGTAGTAACGAATATTTTCACGCGCGGTCATACGCGTGTAAAGACCACGCGCATCCGTCAGAAGACCCGAGGTGCGACGCACCGCATCGGCCTCAGTTGCCACATTCAGTCCGTTGACAACCACACTGCCGCTGTCAATACCGACGAGCGTGCCAATCATGCGTATCGTGGTGGTTTTACCAGCACCGTTCGGCCCCAGCAGACCGGTAATGGCACCGCCTTTTGCAACGAAGCTAACCCCGTCAACAGCAACAACACTGCCAAAGCTTTTTTTAAGGTCACGGACTTCAATCATTTTTGCATCTCCTGTTGTTCGGCCGTTTTGTTTAAAGGTCCGTTTGAAGGTGCGTTTGTGGATGTAATTTCTTTTAAATTTTCTTTTAAATTTTCTTTTGAATTTTCTTTTCCGCCCGCCAATTTCGGTTCTGTCGCCGTCACAACCCGATGTTCGACTATCGATTTTTTGTCCTGCAGCGGCTCATAAAACAGCGCGCGTGGCAGTTTTTTTAAACATTCGCCGTCCAACCCTACAGTGCTTGCTGTTTCGATAAATTTTTTCACCAGCTTGGGCGCACAGCCTTTATGCGAAACCCCATGACCCACATTAGGCGCAATGAAATGAACCGCGTTGGTAAGCGTTTTTTTCACCTCATCGCCATGAACGGGCGGCGTCACCGGATCAAGGCCACCGCTTAATATCAGCACCGGTTTATCGGACTTGACCGGCTGATCGAAATCAGCCGCCATCTTGCCTTTCGGCCAAACTTCGCACGCTTTGGCAAATTCATCAATAAATAATCGGCGGAATGGAGCAATACCAGCCGCGCGCTCAATCATGGCAGATTGATAACGTGGAATATCTTCAGCACAGGTCACCGATAGCCGCATCCCGAACGAGCTTTGATCATCGGTCATTTCGGTGAACACGGCGCTAATGGTCATTAGCATCGCAAAATCGCCTGCGGCAGCCTGGTTCATCGCGGCAGGCAGGATCGCGGCCATTTCGGGCAGATAGAGTGTTGAAAAAATTGCTGCCAAAACCATATCGCGCGTTACCGCTACTTCGCTTGATATGCCAGTAAGCGGATTTGCCAACATGATCTTTCGAGGCGCGTCGGCAAGACGCTCAAGAACGGTATCTATCTGCTGCCGAAAAGCAGGAAAATTTTTGACGCATATTGCTTCTTTTTCACAGGCTGACAAGAGCTTTTGATAGGCTGCCCCAGCATCCTGTGCAAACTCGACTGGCAGCACCATTGAGGGCGGCGCTACACCATCAATAACCACGCTTCGCACCCGTTCAGGATATCGGCGCAAATATTCCATGGCGGAACGAGTGCCGTATGAAGCGCCCCATAAATTTATTTTGCTGTAACCCAGCGCAACGCGAACTTCATCATAATCAGCCATCGCAATGGTGGTGGTGTATTGCGTCAGATCTGCATTTTGGGAGAGCACATCTCGACATTCAGAGAGAATTTTTTTCATTTTTTCATCTCGCCGAACTGGATCAGCCGAATTGCCCAGTGCAGCATCTGTCATCTCCGGTATTTTGCAGGTCAGCCCATTGGATTTGCCGGTGCCACGCTGATCGATCAACACAATATCGCGCTTATTGTTGATGCTGCCGAGTATAGCCAGCGCCTGTGGCGCGAGCGCAGCCGCTGCCTGTCCTGGCCCACCTGCAAACAGGAAAACAGGATCAGTTTCTTTGACACGCGCGGTGGCGGGCAATACCATAATATTGATTCCGATCTTACGACCTAGCCGGGTCTCACGGTTTTCATATACGTAAAGCGTGGCACACTTGACTTCACTTTCTAAGCCCTTGACGCGGCAGGCATTGAGCAGCATCGGGCTGCTGGTGCTGTTTGCAACAGGTTGGCTGGCATCGCCGCAAGCCGCTGGCAGCAGCGCTGCAAGCATCAGTAACGGCAGTATGAAAATTCGGGGCGTTGGGAGGTTCGACATAGGACGTGGGCTCGCATTTGGATTAACCAGACCGCACCTTAAAGGATCATGACCGCGAATGTCAAAAAGAGTGTGGCAAAACCTCTTTTAAGCGGATGAAAGGCAGCGTTTTGCGGATCAGTTCGATATATCAGGGTAAAGGCCGCAAGAGCTGCGACCAATCAGGTGCAGCTCGCATAATCCAAGGCACACTATAATCAATGATGATGAAAATACCTGCCCCCATGCCCCCCATACCTTCAACACCTGCACAGCAGAAGGAGTCGAGGCTTCCTAAAGCTGACCCTGCTGCGCCTGAGTTCTGGAATTCACGTTTTGAAGCCGCTGCAACACCATGGGATCAGGGCGGTGTGCCGCAATGTCTGGAACAATATCTTAAGCAATTTCAGGAAGGTCGAGCAATCCACCGTGCTCATGCCGAGTCAACTCGACCCAGTGTGTTGATACCGGGCTGCGGCTCCGCTCATGAAGTGCAAATGTTTGCCGACCTCGGCTGGGAAGTCAGCGCCATTGATTTCTCTTCAGCAGCAGTCGCGCAAGCCAAGCGAATATTGGGTGCCCACACTCCGCTCGCAGGCATGGTTAGAGAGGCGGATTTTTTTTCTGCTGCGCTAGGAAAAGAACAGTTTGATCTTGTTTATGAGCGCGCTTTTTTGTGCGCCTTACCACGTCGACTGTGGCCTGATTGGGCGCAACAAATAACACGGGTCATTCCCGTGGGCGGCCGTTTAATCGGATTTTTCTTTATGGATGAAGCTGAAAAAGGCCCACCATTTGGACTGGGCGCGGGCGAACTGGAAGCTATGTTGACGCCACATTTCACCCCGCTTCAGGTGCTTGACCCGGTAGATTCTGTAGCCGTTTTTGCGGGTAAAGAAACATGGCAGGTCTGGGTCAGAAATTAACCCGGCACGACCACTCGCCACTCAATCGCGGCGCTGTTAAGCTTTACTGGTCGGACTATCAAAGCCAGCATGGTTACCCCGCTTCAACTCAGAATAATTTTCTGTGATGATGACTGCAATCCGCAAAGGGCTGTGATCATCGGCCAGAATGGGGGTGACATAAAAACGCACCGGAACGCGTTGTTGAGAACGTGTCACCAGCATCATATCGATGGTTGTTGCACAGCCCTCCTGAAAAAGTTTTTCCACAAACGTATTAATGTTGCTGCGACGTTCAGGCGGGAAAAATAGTTCGCCAAAATTCTGTCCGCACACCTCATCAATACGATAGCCGAGCAAACTATCAGAAGCATCGTTCCAGGTGACGATATTAAAACGACAGTCGCATTCGATAACCGGTAGCAATGTTCTTTCAATATGACTGGACAAAATACCGGCACGGCGACGCTGATCAAGCTGGGCGACTTTGACGACCGCAGAACGATGCTTCAACTGGTCGTTTTGTTCGCCCAGCTCATTGTTATAAGAGTTCAATTTTTCAACCAGTGCCTCATTCTGCAATTCTAATGACAGCCGGTTTGCAACGGCCCGATGCTGTTTGAACGAAAAATACATCACAGTAAAAATAAAAAATAACGCCATTATTCCCGGCAGCCATTGGGGGCCGCCATGCACAAAGAATATATAAATAATCGGTGGGAGCGTAGCGGGAATGGCGAGCGCAGGATGAGCCCATTTCACAGGAGAGAACGGCACAATTGAACCCGCTACATAACAAATAATCACCATGAGAATAAACAGCTCACGATAGATATCGGGCGATGCGAAAAATACGGTACCCAGCAAACCCCACTGGATTCCCGCTAGAAAATTTACACCCACCATCAACCTTACCCAAATTCGCACATGGTTTAAAGCATCGGGAGTTTGCCAATACTGCCAGAGCACTGCGGAGCGAAGCAGCATAACAAAGGTTGCAAAGGCAAACCAGTAAAGCCCACCTTCTGCATCGCCTGACCGGTAAATTACTGCCAGCGAAATAAGAGCTCCCGCATAGGAGAACAGCACAGCTGCTGGCGCAAGCTGATACAAAGCCTCAACCTGACGCTGGTGCAGGCGATGCGGGTCTGTACTCACTCGAAGCGGTGTAGAACGGGATTTCATAGTGCGCGCGGTACTTAATATTATTATGAATTAAACCAGTTGCGGTGAAACCGTACTGTTTTAGTTGGTATCGACCTCAAATGTAGTGGGTTTAATGGAATTAAAATGTGATTTTTTTCACACATTCCCAAAATTTATTGACAACATTTAACAATTACCGCAATTAGGGGATGGCGGCGTTGGCAACCGCAGCACAAGTGCATGCGAAAGTGCAAGTTGGCCCGCTTAAAAGGCGTTAGCTATTTTGCTTTCAGCGGGCTCGCGGGGCTCGATTTCTGGGTTGAATTCGGCAGCATAATTCTGCTGCCGGTTTGCTCTCTGGCGGCTTGGGCCGCTACTCGCACGGCTGACATGACATCATGTCGTGATTCATAACTGTCGGCACTAATTTCAACTGCACCAATAGCCAAACGTGGCAGTGGCCTGATTTCCGTTTCCTTATCTCCCCTGCGGCTCTTCCACAAGAAGTTTCCGCGAGCCACAATTTCGGGCGAAAGTAGGGACGTCAGGCTAGCGTCAAACTGTGCCAGCATTTCAGTCAATTTGGCGTGCCATTGCGCATTTTGCAACAGCAAAACAAAGCGGTTACCATAAATATGGCCCACAAAATCATGTTGAGCATCAAGCGTGGTTTTTAGCATGTCGCCCGCCAGCTGAATCAACTCATCACCCTTCTGGAAGCCATAGGCATCGTTGAAACCTTTCATCGGATTTATTTCAACCATGCACGCAATAAATTCCACGTCAGCTTGTAGCAGGCGTTCTATTTGCTGGTTAATCAACACCGGACCAGGCAATAAAGTAAGCGGGCTCGTGTAGCGGGCTGCAATGAGGTTGGCGTCATTCAACATACGGATCACATCATTGGCATTACCCATACCCAGATACACACCGTTTCGGGTAATGATGAATCCATCAGCAAGATGTTGTGGCGTTGCGTCAGCCAAAAGTGCTGCCACCTGCGCTAACGGCAAATTGGCGTCCACGATCAATGGTGCTGGATTCATGATGTTGCTGGCGGGCTGCGAAAATTCGGGGGCATCGGGATTTGGCAAATATTTAATCGACCGCAAATGCCTTCTGGCAATAAATCCGACTGGTTTGCCCTCCTCAACCACAGGCAATGCACAGCGTGCCGGTTGGTCGACAAAAAGCGCCATAACATCACGAACCGCAAGGCGAGGTGCAATCAATGGTGTTTCACGTAAAAACTGCGCGGCAGTTACGAGCCAGGCCTGCTGGTATTTCAGATTGGGTACTACCGGGATTCTTGAATCTTCCAACGCCTTCAGCACCGGTACTGGAAGCTCAACATCTGGCTTTGGTTGTGGCCGTCCGATGAAAAAACCTTGCCCACAAGCGATGCCTAATTCACGCACCATCTTAAAGTCAGCCTCGCTCTCGATACCCTCAGCAATAATGCGGCTACCGCAGTTTTCCGCGATTTGCTGGATCGCTTTCAAAAATTGAATTTTGATCGGATCATCCGCAATGCCGGTAACGAAATGCTTGTCCGCCTTCACAAACTCAGGTTTTAGCTCTGACCATAGCCTGAGACTGGAAAAACCCTCGCCCAGATCATCGATTGCCACACGAAAACCCATCGCGCGATACGTCATCAAGGATGCACGAATTTCAGCGAAATGAAATGCAGGTTCATGTTCGGTTAATTCAATCACCACTCGTTCAGGTTTCAAATTCAACTTGTTCAGCTGACGAATAGAGCGTTCGGGCTCGAACCCCGGCATGCTGACAACCTGCGGGGAAATATTTAAAAATAACTGCCCTGGCAGTTGCAATGCCGAGAATTGTTGCAAAACGGTGTTGATACAAATGCCGGACAGTTGAGCAAGACTATCCAGATCCTGTGCGGCACTGAATAGCTCAACCGGGTTTTGAAAAATGGAGTCTTGGGGGCCGCGAATGAGCGCCTCAAACCCCAGGATACGCCGCTCCTGTAAATCCAGAATCGGCTGAAAAACACATGTCAGCGACTTATGCTCAAGCACATCCCGAAACAATTGCGCCCTTGCCTCGCGCTGCGTGGCTTTGTCTTGTCGTTCTTTTGATTGCTCGAAACCCATGGGGTCTCCTGAATCTTCAGGTACTCAAGAATGGCGGGGGAGGTGTTTGTAATTGTGTTGCTACAGGATTGTGCTGAACGTCATCATTTCACTGACAACCGTGAAAAACTGTGATCAATATCACAAAATCTGAAAAATTTGTTCGGGTCGGCTAGCTTGAGTAAGACGCCAATATTTCCGGGCTGCGCAAATTTCAGACTACGCCGTTCTTGCGAAACCACGTTATCAGACGCTTCCAGCCGTCATTCGCCTCGCCGGGCCGATAGCTTGGTCTGTAGTCTGCATAAAAACCATGCGGTGTGTCGTCATACAGTACGATTTCTGATGCACTACCCGCCTTCTTGAGAGCGTCACGCATTTTATCAACCGTATCCACCGGTATACCGGTATCGGCATCGCCATAAAGACCGAGCACCGGTACCTTGAGTGTTGGTGCAATATCAAGCGGATTAGTAGGTGACAACACCGTTGCAGGCCGCGTTAGACCGCCGTACCAGGCCACCCCCGCTTTTAATTGAGGATTATGCGCTGCGTACATCCAGGTAATACGCCCACCCCAGCAAAATCCCGTAACCGCAACCTTGGCCGCGTTTCCGCAGTTTTTAGCCGCCCAGTCGAAGGTTGCATCCAGATCCGACATGACTTGCGCGTCAGGAACTTTGGAAACAATCGCAAAAATATCCTTGATTTCTTTTAACTTCGACACATCGCCCTGACGCGCATATAGCTCGGGCGCAATGGCAATGTAGCCTTCCTTCGCCAATCGACGGCAAACATCTTTAATATGTTCATGAACCCCAAAAATTTCCTGTACTACCAATACCGTCGGCAAATTTTTACCGCCAGTCGGCATGGCGCGATAGGCTGGCATTTCACCATCGCCTACTTTTATTTTCACTTCACCCGCGGTCAAACCTTTGACATCGGTTGTAATAGTTTCAGCGCTGACAGGACTAACCGCTGTCGCAAAGCCGCCCGCCAATGCAGTCATGACAAAATCACGGCGCGAATATTCTGTCTTAGGTACAAAAGGAATAATGTCGGGATGCATATCGTTTCTCCATCATGATTTTGGGGGCAAGATAAAAAGCATTCGCTGAATAATCGTTTTGATGCCGTAAAAAAAACGCGGTATAAAGATATTGACTACTCAGGGTATTATCGTCAAATGAGAAGTTTAATCTGGTTTTGTTTATTCGTGGTTGGCTTTGCTGGGGTCCTTGCCCAAGCTGCACTGGCCGCTCCGCGGCCCACTACCATTACTGCCGACATTGTGGTCGCCACTTCGGCAGACGATGGTGCTAATAACGCGCTGCTCTCCGAGCCTCAAAAACGGCCGTCAGACAATGCGATACCAGAAACATTGATCTATGCGTTCTCGCTGATTGGCGTTAAATATCGTTATGGCGGCAAAAGTGCTGACACCGGATTTGATTGCTCAGGCTTTATCCGCCATGTGTTTGCCGAGACACTGGCACTTGCGCTGCCACACAGCTCCTACGCAATGAGCAAGCTGGGCAATACTATTGAAAAAGACGGTCTGCAACCTGGCGACCTAGTTTTTTATAGAACCTTAAAGCATTCATTTTCGCATGTAGGGCTTTATATCGGTGATGGCCGCTTCGTACACGCCCCTTCTCGCGGGAAGACCGTTGAGATTGTAGACATGGACAATGCCTATTGGCGCAAGCGTTTCAACGGTGCCCGGCGCGTGATTTCCGTGTCAGCAGACAATGGCGCCAGCAGCCCGGTCGCCGACTCATCAAAGCCGACAGCTGACGCGTTTTTGGATCTCCCAGCGAGGACCGACTCGTCGCTAAAATAAACAAGCCGCATGCCTAGGCAATGCGGCCTGTTTATTTCGTTGACGGGGAAAAAATTACTCGCCGTACATTTTTTGTTTCAGTTCGCGGCGCTCCTGCGCCTCTATAGTCAAAGTGGCTGTGGGCCGCGCCAGCAAACGAGGGATTCCGATCGGCTCACCGGTTTCTTCACAGTAACCGTATTCGCCCGAATCAATCATCGCCAAAACGGCATCGACTTTTTTCAGCAGTTTGCGTTCACGATCGCGGGCACGCAACTCCAGGGCATGCTCTTCTTCAAGCGTTGCACGGTCTGCCGGATCTGGCGCTACGGCCAATTCGCGTAAATGTTCGGTAGTTGCGCCAGCATTTTGACGCAACTGATCCTGCAGCTGCATCAAGCGATTTTTGAAAAAAGCGAGCTGATCTTTCGACATGTATTCAGATTTTGCCTGCTTGACCAATTCGGCTTCAGTTAAAAGAATGCCTGAACGAATGGATTTGGCAACTGGCTTGGACACTGCTTTTTGAATGACTGGTTCAGACGCCTTGGACATCGCTTTAGACACCACCTTAGGCATTGGGGCAGATTTAAGAATGGGTTTGGAAGCTGGCTTGGCAGCAGACCTCGGGGTTACTTTTGAAATCAATTTAGCGCTTTCTTTGGCAGTTACTTTAATGGGAGTTTTCGCAGCCTTTTTAGAGACCACCTTGGGGGGTGACTTAGCTACAGTTTTTGCCGTCTTAGCGGTCGTTTTCAACTTTACGCTCGGCGCTGGAGCCGCTTTGCCCTTGAGACTTTTTGCGCTAGATTTTGCGACGGTTTTAGTTTTTTTTAAGGTGGCCAACGTCAATTCTCCTGAAGCATGTGACTGAATTCTGTTGGGTTTTGAGTTTGTATGGCTCGCATCCCGGATTTTGAAAAACGCGTAAGTGTACTGAAAGCATTTTTCAAACACAATGCAATTATTTTTTACGCGAACTCTAGTTATTTAATGACAACTCTTGAAACGCATGAAAATGCCGAAAATGTTTAACCTTATCAACACCTTCGGCACGCCATTTCGCACCTTTACATAACTTGCTAGCGTTCATCCTGACGCGACGTAATTGGGTAGATTTGTCGGTTAAGACGATATTTTAGTTTGGGGGCGGATTGGGATTGGGCTTGATCAACCAGCTCAGCAGCACCGCGCTCGCTAAAATCGTGACCACAACACCTAGCGAGATGAATATCGGGATTTTATAAAACTCGACAATCAGCATTTTTGTACCCACAAACATCAGCACCAATGCCAGACCATAAGATAGAAAGTGGAACCGCTCGGCCAAATCAGCCAGCAAAAAATACAACGCTCGCAACCCTAATATAGCGAATATATTTGATGTCATCACAATAAAAGGATCCTGCGTAATGGCGAATACCGCCGGGATGGAGTCGACTGCAAACACCACATCGGTAATAGCAACCATCGCGATCACAACAAAAAGTGGCGTGAAGTATTTAACGCCGTTTTTTACCGTGGTTAGTTGCTCGCCATGATATTCATCGGTCAATTTGAAATGCCCGCGAATCCATTTCAGCAAAAAATTGGTATTTAGGTCAGGCGTAGCGTTAGCAAAAATCAGCATCTTTAAACCAGTGATGAGCAAAAATGCGCCAAAAATATACAAGACCCAATGAAACTGTGCGACCAACCAGGCACCAACCAGTATGAGCAGCACCCGCAGAATAATAGCCCCAATAATACCGATCACCAAAGTGCGGCGCTGAAACTCCGGTGGCACCGCAAAAAAGGTAAAAATCATCAGAAATACAAAAATATTATCAACTGATAATGATTTTTCAATTAAATAGCCGGTCAGAAATTCAGTTGTCTTGAGCTTGGCAAAAGCCGCGTCATAATTCGCATTGAGATACCACCACAGCAATGCGGCAAACACGAAAGACAGTGAGATCCAGATCAGCGACCAGATCGCCGCTTCCTTTGATGTCACTTTTTCACCTTTTTTCTTGTCTAGCACCAGCAAATCAATCGCCAGCGCAACGACGACAAAAATCGCAAATCCTATCCACATCCAAGTATTACCGATCGTTTCGAACACGATATTTCTCCCGTAAAAAAGCCTCAGACCATGTTGCAGTCAGAGGCTTTTAGGTCTGCATACAGTAGACGAGCCTTTGCCAACAACTATGGCAAAGGTCTCGCTTACAGACTAATACGGAGGATTGGATAATCCAGTCTGCGCGCGGGGCCGGGGTCATATGATCAAAATAAACAACAATCAAAAAACCCGTATTGACGACTTCCGCGCCGGGAAAAATTCCCTTTAGCTACTCCCCTTTGGAGGGTATATTTAAACCAGCATTCAAGCTGTGTTGCACCGACTTTTCAGCTGTCTGACCTTTAAACTTTATTAGATATTTTTATTGATGCAACTTAATATTCTATCAAACAACATGACCGATTGCAAAACTAACCAAGCGACGACAACTACCATAATCATGATAAACAATACTTTAGCCATCGAATCGATTGCCACGCATCCGGACTTCAGGCACTTGGCCAGCATCGCCGATATCAGCGTCGATTTACGTTATGCAAGTCCGCATAATTTTGTTGGGCGTGATCTCTACGCGCCGGTTGATTGCGCGTGGCTGCATCAACATGCGGCACAAAGTCTAGAACGTGCTGTCGCCTGGCTCAAACAGGAACGTGGCGATGTGTCGTTAAGGGTTCTGGACGCGTTGCGCCCGCAACGAGTGCAGGAGGCTCTCTGGGCGGCATTGCAGGGCACTGATCTTTTAATGTACTTGGCCAATCCAGTGCGCGGCTCCATTCACTCATTCGGCATGGCAGTTGATATTACGCTGGTTGACCTGAGTGGCCATGAGCTGGATATGGGTACGCCGTTTGATGATTTAAGCGAGCGGTCCCACCCTGCCAAAGAGGCGGCATTGCTCGCAAAAAATGAGCTCACAGCGCAACAAATCAGGCATCGCCAGCTACTGCGTGATGCAATGCGGCATGGCGGATTCGTTGGCATCAGCAGCGAATGGTGGCATTTTGATTGCGGTGATCGCGATCTGGTGCGTAGTGAATACACGCGCATTCTTTAGGATGTTTACGCAGTGGCGGTGTGATGCCTGCAATCAGCAGCACACCAACCTCAACAGCTTACATCTTCATTTGCTCAATGAACCAGTCGCCTGCCACCTCGCGAGCCCGTTCGCGTCGGGTATCAGTCCGCACCACCCAGTCAATCATCGCATCCATAATCGGTCTTGCTAGCGCACCGCTGGCGAGCGGGTGATTGACAATCGCGACGACTGCACACATTTGCCCCTTGGCATCGGGCACATAGCCCGCTATCGCCACGACATTTTTTAGCGTTCCAGTTTTAATGCGGGCCCATCCCGCCGCGGGCGTATCGCGCAAACGGTTACGCATGGTGCCGTCGATGCCGACAATCGGCAGGCTGGCCAAAAATTCAGGTGCCCATGCACTTTGGCTTGCGCCGATGAGTATGCCCGCAAGCTGAGACGGACGAATGCGCTCAAGGCGTGACAAACCCGAACCATTTTCCATCACCAAACCAGCACGACTAATGCCATGCCGTTCAAACCATGCATAGACTTCCTGGGCTGATGCTGTCAGCGTAGTCTCATCACCTTTGCCACTATCATTGCGCTGTCTCTGACCCGGCTCAGGTGGAAGCGTCCCCAGCGTGAGATACAGCATGCGCGCCAGGGTGTTGTCGGATGGCTTATTAATATCGCGTAATACCTCAGCCAGCGGGCGTGAACGATGCGTCGCCAACAATTGCTCGCCGGCATTTACCGCTACCGCCGTCTCACGCGTAACGCCCTGATAAGTGCCGCCCAGCTTTGCCCATAGCGATCTGAACAAGCGGTCGGTGTAGGCTGCGCGATCCAATATATTGATGTCAGTGGTGATGGCACAATTTTTGGGGAAAGTGCCTTGCAGTTGAATCTGTATGGAGCCGTTTAGCTGGCTGTCGACAGCAGACAAAGGTGGCGTCAGCGTGGGAAGCAGCCAGCCATCCTCCCACTTGCTGCACGGGCCGTCGACAAGCTTCATATTGGATACAACGGTTACCCGATCAAGGCTCGGTGTCGTAGCGATACGCAGGCTACTGCCGTCAGACTCCAGCGCAAACTGCAGTAGATTCATGTTGATCATGAGCGCGTCAGGAATCACGTTGTAGCGGAACTCGGGCGCTTCATCAAAAGGCGGCACATTAATATCCAAACGTGATGGTTTGAATAGTTGGCGGTCCACCACCAGATTGCCCTGGATATCCTGAATGCCCTTGTTGCGCAACGTTTGCAGCATATTCTGGAAAGCCTGCCAGTCGAGGTCGGCGTCGCCCAGTCCTCGCAGCACTAAATCGCCTTTTAAAGCGCCGCTCATTGGTGTTGCAAGCGTAAGTAAATCAGTACGCCCACGATGAATCGGACCCAACCGTTCCAGGCCAATAAAGGTAGTAACCAGCTTCATCGTGGAAGCTGGCGCCAGACTCGCATCAGCATTATGTGAAACGACCGTGACACCATCGGCGAGACGCGTCACCACCACACCGATTGCATTGTCCGGAATATTGGCCGCCTGCAGCGCGTTAACCACGCTGTTCGGCAACAGGTGCTCAGCCGGAAAATCAGTCGCTATATCAGTTGCAAAAGAACGCGCTGGTTGCGCATCAGCCCGCGACGATCCGCACCCAAAAATCAGGGTCGCTACCATAACAGCAATCAAAATGACAATCTGGCGAAACATATAGACACCTCTGCTCGAGTTGCGGGTCGTTATGGGCGTTCAATTGGCCAAACCCTGTACCCAACAATAGGGCAATTCATTAGTTGTTGCAAAAGCGCAACATCGCTCCGTGTGGCATGCAGTGGGTTAGAGCATATTTTTATGACAAGGATATTGCATTTAAAAAAAAGTGGTAGCAAAGTGGCTTGGTTAGTAGTTTATTGGTATTAAGCGCGGCGATTCAAAAATTTTTGCGGCCGGAATTTGATCAAAAGTTGGACAAAAGCTCAATATTTATGAATGATCCTTGCCAGACTTTACGCGATACAATCAGCGCTGGCAACGTGCGATTCTAGTTTTTATTATCTGAAAATCTGTAGGTCACATTAAAGGGAGAACGCACCGTGAAACTCAAGAAACTTGCACAAGTTATCTCACTCATCTGCATCGCGAGTCCTGTCCTTGCGCAGCAAGCAGCTCCGGGTGAGCCCTCAAAAACACCGGGCAATAAAACGCAATCGGTGGAAAGAATTACTGTTACCGGCAGTAGCATCAAACGTGTGCAGGACGAGAGCGCGCAGGTTTTG
>JANYDB010000111.1 GCA_025359985.1 Burkholderiales bacterium
GAGGTAACGTTCGTTTAGGCTGAGGTGCGTGCGCTTCATGGCAATGTCCTTTCGTCTTAGAAACAAAAGGGTACCGCTATTCGTGCCTCACCCCCTCCATCATGCGCCCTGATCTGTCGCCATTCGAAGTGGAATCCAGGAAAGTGCTTCAAACGCCGCGCCAGTGCTAGAGGTGCTTATAGAAAATTATTTTATCGCTTAGTGCTATGCCCAATATAAAGCCGCCCATTACGAAGATAGAAATAAAAATACCGACACCGCTGCGAATCTCGCCACAGCCCGATCAGCCCGGCCTCTCCAAGGCCCAGAAAATATTTAATACGCTGGTCAAGCAGGTCGAAAGTCGTCGGGACACGCTCGCGCAGTGGCAATCTTTCATGGATATTTATACGCAAAAAATAGCGCGGGACTATGAGCCGCAGCGACTTATTTTCTGGTCACTTCAGGCGGAGATGGTGCATGCGCTGGATGCAGCTTGGGATCGGGCACGCGGCAACAAAATACTTACCGCATCAGAACGTCAGACATTGCAGAACCTGATTTGCGAGATGGCTGAGCATTTAATTATTGCGACCGCTGACGACGCCATCAAAGCTATTTACAACAAGCACAGCGACATCGATTTTGATGCGGAAGAAGCAGCCGCCATCGACAGTATGAAAGAGGCCATAGAAGCCATGTTTGATGTTGATCTGGCCAACGCTGACAACCTTAATTCGCCGGATGACATCATCGCGCAACTGCACGCACAAATGGAGCAGGAACATCGGCAGCGCCTAGAAGAACAAGCCAAACACGACGCCCGTCGAAAAAATACCCGGCAGACCGCAAAGCAACGCGCACAAGAAGAAAAATTAAAAACCGAAGCCGATGAAACTAATCTGTCGATGCGCGAGGTATATCGCAAGTTGGTCAGCGCCCTGCACCCGGATCGTGAACCCGATGCTGCCGAACACTCGCGCAAGACAGCGTTAATGCAGCGCGTCAACCAAGCCTACGAGAAAAAAGATTTATTGCAGTTGCTGGAATTGCAATTAGCCATCGAGCAGATTGACACGCACGCGATCGCCGGCCTGTCTGAACATCGTCTCAAGCATTTCAATAAAATTTTGCAAGAGCAGTCAGACGAGCTAAAGTATGAAATCACAAAGCTGCAAATGCCGCTTCGCGCGCAATGGAATTTTCAGCCGCACCAGCCGATCACACCGAAAACAGTCATGCCACGTTTGGCGAGAGAGGTTGCCAATCTGAAAGGCAGTATTCGGCAAATAAAAAAAGACATGCAGATGCAAACCAATCTTTTTGCGTTAAAGGTTTGGATCAAAGACTATCGGCGCGAGGCTAAAGAGCGTGAACGCGCGATGCGATATGAGGAGGATGATTAGTTGAGAAATGGGCTATTTAGCCGTACTTGCGTCAGTAACTATTTACCAAGTACAAATCATCGTGCCACGCCGAACCTGGTAAATATTTAAAATATGTAGAACGCCATTTTATGAGCTTCTTGAGGGCTTTTCGCGTCAAAACCCGCTCTAACGCTTGAGTTCAGTGCGTTCATTGAATAGCGTAATTCATCGCCAGCCCCGCAAACACGGCTGCGCCCAGCCAATTGTTATGTACAAAAGCTTTGAAGCATTGCGTGCGATCACGATGGCGGATCAGGGTGTAGTGGTAGAGAGAAATACTGGCAGCCACCGTTATGCCGAGCCAATAAGGCCAGCCGAGGCCAATGGTTTTACCGATGATGGTAAGCATCACAAGCAGCGCGAGATAGCAAAACATCACGGCGGCAACGTCATAACGGCCGAATAAAAGAGCGCTGGTTTTGATGCCGATTTTTATATCGTCATCGCGATCCACCATCGCGTATTCGGTATCGTAAGCGATGGTCCAAAATATATTCGCCAGTAATAACCACCATGCCAGCGCCGGTACGTTGCCGGTCTGAGCAGCAAACGCCATCGGGATACCAAAGCCAAAGGCGATGCCGAGATAAGCTTGGGGCATGACAAAAAACCGCTTGGTAAACGGATAACTGGCAGCCAAAAATGCGGCTGCGATTGAGAGATAAAGCGTTATCCGATTCAGAAAAAATACCACCATCAGAAACGCAGTAAGTGCGAGCACCGCAGCGACCATTAGCGCTTCGGCAGGTGAGATTTTTCTGGCAGCAAGTGGGCGTTCGGCGGTGCGTTTCACCTGACCATCAAAATCGCGATCAGCATAATCATTCATCGCGCAACCTGCCGAGCGCATTAGGATCGTGCCCATTACAAACACGGCAAGCACCACCTGATCGGGCTGGCCGTGTGCGGCGATCCACAATCCCCACAGAGTCGGCCATAGCAATAGCAGAATGCCGATCGGGCGATCGAGTCTGGCAAGCGTTGCGTAAGCGATGAGTTTGTTCATGAAA
The DNA here is from genome assembly GCA_025359985.1 of Burkholderiales bacterium. Taxonomy (GTDB): domain Bacteria; phylum Pseudomonadota; class Gammaproteobacteria; order Burkholderiales; family Usitatibacteraceae; genus UKL13-2. Next base: position 2,417 of record JANYDB010000111.1, read on the forward strand.
GGTCTATTCGATCCTCAAAGCTTGAGCCCTCGGCAAACCTAAAAATACCTCTGTCACCAGCAGCGCCCGGCCCTGTTTTATAAACACGCTGCGCCGCGCCCATAATGTTTCGGTGACGACCGGCGTGATGGCGGCCGCGCGTCGATACAGCGGATGCCGCGCATCTATTTTTTTATATTCCATAGGCAGCCGGGATACGGTGGGATCCTGGAACAACATAGCACCTAAAGGCTGCGAACCCAGTCGTGATAGTCCGCGCCAGGCATGCAGCAAATTTGCGCGTGCAATCACGCTATGCGCAAACACCAGCGGTGTGGTGCCATCGCGTAGCAGCACTTCCCGCACTACCGCATATTCATGCATGCGCACCTTGAGTTCGCGCCGTTCATCTTGGTTAGGCGGTTGCAATCGCTGCTGGATTCGCACCAAATTAAATTGCGGAACTTCCAACATGAGGCGCGCCGTTAATGATCCGCGATCGGTTAGCCATGCATGCAGCGGATGCGGATGCGGCGGCGGCGCACTGTGCCACGCGCCTAAACGCATAAGACGCAGCGTTCTCATGCTTTCAAATAATGCTGACGTGAGCCCAGCCAGCGGGCAAGGTGTTTGTCAGCAGCGCCAAGTTCGTGTTTAAGCAGCCAATCGGACGCATCACGAGCGGCCTCCAGCAAATCAGAATCACGCTCTATATCAGCAAAGCGCAGCAGCGGCGCGCCGGATTGACGCGCGCCTAAATGCTCGCCCGGGCCACGCAGCAGCAAATCTTGACGCGCAATTTCAAAGCCGTCGGTGTTTTCAAAAATAACTTTCAGTCGCGCCCGCGCAATCTCGCCAACCGGCTTGTGATACATCAGAATACACATGCTTTGTTTAGCGCCACGCCCGACACGGCCACGCAACTGGTGCATTTGCGATAGCCCCATGCGCTCGGCATGTTCAATCACCATCAGCGAGGCGTTTGCTACATCCACGCCCACCTCAATCACCGTGGTGGCTACCAGTAATTGAATTTCATTGGCAACGAATGCGGTCATCACCGCATTTTTTTCTGCAGGCTTCATGCGGCCATGCACCAGCCCCACCTTTAGATCAGGGAACGTGACCTGCATCGTGTCGAAAGTATCCACGGCGGTTTGCAACTGCAGGGTTTCGGATTCTTCAATCAGCGGGCAGACCCAATATGCCTGCGCGCCCGCTTCACACGCGTTGCGGATGCGTTCGATTACTTCATCGCGACGTTGATCACTGACCAGCTTAGTAATAATCGGGGTGCGGCCTGGCGGCAATTCATCGATTACCGAAACATCCAGATCCGCAAAGTAGCTCATCGAGAGCGTGCGTGGGATGGGCGTGGCGCTCATCATGAGTTGGTGCGCTTCATGAATTTTCTGTGTGGTGTTTGCTTTCTCGCGCAGTGCTAACCGCTGACCCACCCCAAAGCGATGCTGCTCATCAATAATCGCCAACCCTAAATTAGCGAATGAAACCCCATCCTGAAACAGCGCGTGGGTGCCAATAGCGAGCTGGGTTTTACCGGAAGCAATCTCGGCAATGGCCTCGCGTTTTTCTTTGGCTTTGAGGCTACCGGTGAGCCATGTCACGGTAACGCCCAGCGGCATCAACAGGCTCGACAATTTTCGATAATGCTGCTCAGCCAGAATTTCCGTAGGCGCCATCAGTGCGGCCTGAAAACCATTTTCAATCGCCTGCGCCGCAGCGAGTGCGGCAACCACCGTCTTGCCACTCCCGACATCGCCCTGCAGCAAACGCTGCATCGGATGCGGTGCGGCCAAGTCAATGGCGATTTCACTTGCGGCACGCTGCTGCGCATTCGTGAGCGCAAACGGCAGAGCGGTTTTAAAGGCTTTGGTCAGTTTATTTTTGGTGGCCAGACGCGGTGCCGATTTTGCATCGCGTGCGGCGCGCGCTTTTTTCATGGCCAATTGCTGCGCGAGCAGCTCATCAAATTTGATCCGTTGCCATGCAGGATGCGTGCGCTCGCTCAAGCTTGCCTGTGCCACACTGGGCGGCGGGCGATGCAACGTAATGACGCTTGCCGCAAAATCATTCAGCTTTAATTTGCTGCGCAGCAATTCGGGCAGCGCATCATCAAACGAGCCTTGCGCGCTCAAGCTGGCAAGCGCTTTATCAATCGCCCGGCGAATCACGAATTGCGCTACGCCAGCCGTGGTGGAATAAACAGGCGTCAAGGATTCAGGCACAGCCTCGCCTGCGGTCACGATGCGATAACGTGGATGCACCATCTCCGCCCCAAAAAATCCGGGCCGCACCTCGCCAAACAGACGCAGGTGTTTGCCCACGGCGAGCTGCTTAATCTGGCTGCCGTAAAAATTCAGAAAGCGCAGATACAGCAGATCCTCGCCATCCTTTGCCTGCACCACCAGTTGGCGACGGGGACGATAGGTGATTTCGCTGTGAATAATGCATGCCTCAACCTGACACGCCACGCCCGGCAGCGCATCACGCACGCGGGTGATGCGGGTTTCGTCCTCATAGCGAATCGGTAAATGCAGCGCAAAATCCCAGTCTTCAGTAAGACCCATGCTGGCAAGTTTTTGCGCGAGCGAGGTTGCGGGTTTGGATGCCGATGCGGACGCCTTTGCCGCACGTGGCTTTACTGGCAGGTCGGCAGCAGACACCGATGCAGCAAGAGATTTTTTGGATTTTGGAGTAGCGGCCACGCGGCATATCGAAAAATGTTTTCCCGATTGTACCGCTGCGGCCCGGTAATCCGGCTAAAGATTAGCGGCTACTGGCAGGCATCACCATCACGCCATCCACCTCCACCTGCGAGCCGCGCGGCAATGCGGCCACACCCAAGGCGGCGCGGGCAGGATAAGGCTCGGTAAAATAGGTCGCCATGATTTCATTAACCTTGGCAAAATTACCAAGATCAAGCAAATAAATATTGATCTTCACCAGATCATTTAAGCCGCCGCCTGCGGCCACACACACCGCGTTAAGATTATCAAAAACGCGTTTGACCTGATGTTCAAAACCATCCGCCAGCGTCATCGTCACCGGGTCAAGCGCGATCTGACCGGAGAGATATACCGTGTCGCCTATGCGCACCGCTTGTGAATAAGTACCGATGGCGGCGGGAGCAGCAGCGGTAGAAATAATGGTTTTCATGGGCGCTTATTTTTCGTTTGGTGTTGCGGAGGTTTTATCGTTCAACTTATTTTCTGCTTTGATATCTTTGGCAAGGCCGGATTTGGGTATAGGAATTTTAAACGCTCTTTTGCAAGCATCCTGAATGTATCCGATGACACACGAGCGGTCAAACGTGCGCGGCCCAAGGGCTTTCCTAAGCGCTGATTTACGCCACCCGACGCCAATCCGGATGCACCCTTCAAGCCACACAACATCGCTATATCGCAATTTTTTCCGCGAATGTAAACATGGCGCAGCCGCATTTCGGGACGGCCAATCTTGGGGCGGCTCTAGTGTGGGATGGCCCCAGCGCGGGGCGGCCTCATTGCGAAGTAGCTTCAGCGCACGAAAATTATAAAAACCGCGGTGACAAATTTGCCATTTGACACAGTATTTTTTTTTATAAAACTAGCATTAGCGGGTGTTTCCAAGCAAAAAGAGCTCAAATACAGCTTTGGACGGGGACTTTGTTAATTTTTATCAGCCATTTGTCAACTTTTTATTTCGACACGCTGAACTTAGGTAAAGTACGGCATGGCATCTCAACCAGAACAACAAGCAAGAGCCGAAATAGATCGGCTGCTCCACGCCGCAGGGTGGCATATATTTGACGTGAAAGATGCCAAAATTCACGACAGTCATGGCGTGGCGATTCAAGAATTCCCTTTGATAGCGGCGCTAGCTTCATTGACTATGCCAGCTTCATTGATGACAGATTTGCAGGAATCATGATCCAGTTACGAAAAAAAGCCTCATGAACGCCGTAGAAATCGAACAAGCGATATCGGAATTGGCTTCGCAGCCCTTCGATGCAGCGGAGTTTCCGTTCGCCTTTCTGCAAGCGTTTGGGAATAAGGAAACAACGATCTCGCGCTTACGCGCGGGCGCGTCAAACAAATCTGATGTCGGCGGCGTGCTTCAAACAAAAAATATTCACATTGCAGTTGCGGCATCGGGCGACGTTACAAAAACGCTTTCTGCACTGAAAACAAGTCCGGCTACAGCCAAGGCGAAGGCGCGATTTATCGTTGCCACCGATGGCGGGGACTTCGAGGCCGAGGATCTAGCTACGGGCGAAACGGTTGCCTGTCGTTACGTGCAGTTTCCGGATCACTTCGGCTTCTTGTTGCCGCTGGCAGGTATCTCCACTATCAAGGAGATCAAGGACAACCCCATTGATGTGCGCGCCACCGGGCGGCTCAATAAGTTGTACGTCGAGTTGTTGCGTGAAAACCCAGACTGGGCCACGGCAGACCGGCGTCACGACATGAATCATTTCATGGCGCGGTTAATCTTTTGCTTCTTTGCCGAGGACACCGATATCTTTAACGGCGAGGGTTTATTTACGCGTACCGTCGAGCAGATGAGTGACCGTGACGCCAGCAATACGCATAGCATCATCAGCGAAGTTTTTCGCGCGATGAATATCAAGACGAACCCAAATGAACGCAGCAAAGCGGAGCCGCATTTGCCAACTTGGGCCGATCAGTTTCCCTATGTGAATGGGGGTTTGTTCAGCGGACCAACGGACGTGCCACGATTCACCAAGATGGCGCGCACCTATTTGCTGCATGCGGGCAGCCTCAAATGGCGCGAGATTAATCCCGACATTTTCGGCAGCATGATTCAAGCGGTAGCCGATGACGAAGAGCGTGGCGCGCTTGGCATGCACTACACCAGCGCGCCGAATATTTTGAAGGTGCTTAACCCGCTGTTCCTGGATGACCTGCGCGCGAAACTGAATGAGGCGGGTGACAACAAGATTAAGCTTTTGAACCTGCGTAAACGCATGTCGCGCATCCGCGTGTTCGACCCGGCCTGTGGGTCAGGCAATTTCTTGGTGATCGCGTACAAACAAATACGCGAGATTGAGGCCGAGATCAATCGCCGACGCGAGGAGCCAAATCTCGCGAGCGAAATCCCTCTCACCAACTTTCGCGGTATTGAGCTCCGTGATTTCCCTGCGGAAATCGCACGCTTAGCTCTCATCATCGCCGAGTATCAGTGCGACGTTTTGCACCGCGGCACTAAGCTGGCGCTTGCAGAGTTCTTGCCGCTGGATGCGCAGAACTGGATTGTGTGTGGGAATGCGTTGCGGTTGGATTGGCTGAGCGTTTGTCCAGCCACAGGCACGGGCGTCAAGATGGTTGCGGATGATTTGTTTGGTACGCCGCTAGTGCAGGCGGAAATTGATTTTGCGAACGAAGGTGGGGAGACTTATATCTGTGGGAATCCACCTTACAAAGGGGCACGGGAGCAACTTCCGACGCAGAAGGAAGATTTGCGACGAATACTAGCGAATTCGATATCGGACTGGAAATCGCTTGACTATGTGGCTGGCTGGTTTATGAAAGCCGCTGAATATGGGATGAAGACTAGCGCAGTGGCTGGTTTTGTGTCCACGAATTCAATCTGCCAAGGACAATCGGTGCCAATACTCTGGCCCCATATTTTGGCGACCGGGCACGAGATAGTATTTGCTCATACGAGCTTCAAATGGACAAATCTTGCTAGCCACAATGCTGGTGTAACGGTTGCCATTATTGGGATATCTAATCAGCCGACAAAGTCGAAAAAACTATATTCCATCGCCGACAACGGAAAATCCGTTGTTAAAACGGTGGACTACATAAGTGCATATTTAACCGCTAATGCCAATGTAATCATTTCGAAGCAATCTCAGTCGATGTCTAAACTGTCCGAAATGAATTACGGGAATTATCCGGGTGATGGCAACAATCTTACCCTTAGCGCCGACGAGGGAGCCGTGCTTGCAGCGAGACGCCCTGATTTAAAAAAAATAATTAGACCGCTTTACGGTGCGCAGGAATTTATTAAAGGTTTGAGCAGGTTTTGCTTGTGGATCGATGACGATGCCTTGGATATGGCGCTGAGCGAACCCATGGTGTCGCAAAGAATTGAAGCCGTACGCGCAACAAGGTTGGCCAGTCGAGACAGTTCACTGAACAAACTTGCGGCCCGCTCGCACCAGTATCGAGATCGAAATGTTGCATCAGAGCATCTGATCTTGGTTCCGACCGTGTCCTCTGAAAGGCGCGGGTACATTCCCACTGATTTGAAGCTGGCCAAGGCCGTTACCACGAATCAAGCCTTCGCCCTCTACGACGCTCCCCTCTGGAACATGGCTCTCATCGCCTCCCGTATCCATCTTGTCTGGATCGCAACCGTCTGCGGTAAGCTAGAAACGCGTTACCGCTACTCCAACACGCTTGGTTGGAATACGTTTCCTATTCCCACACTCACGCCGAAGAACAAGGCTGATCTGACCCGATGCGCCGAAGACATTTTGCTCGCACGCGAAGCGCATTTCCCCGCCACGATTGCCGACCTCTACGACCCAGAAAACATGCCGCCTGACTTGCGCGATGCTCACGAGCGTAACGACGAGGTGCTAGAGCGAATCTACATCGGTCGCCGTTTTCGTAACGACACGGAGCGATTGGAAAAGCTATTCGAACTTTATTCAAAAATGACCAACAATAAGCGGGGGAGTCCACATTGAGCCGCGTTCACAAATTCGAGTGCGACAAGGCTAAGGCGAGGTCGAACTTTCAGAAGCACAAAATTCGTTTTACCGAAGGTTGCCGAATCTTTGAAAGCCATACGCTTACCTTGTCGAGTAGCCAAAACGTCACTGCGATTGAGGACAGGTACATCACAATTGGTGTTCTAAGTCGTGAAATTGCTGCGGTGGTAATCTGGACAAAACGACAAGGCAATATTCGCGTTATCAGCGTTCGCAAAGCGAGCATCCAAGAAAGGAATAAGTACGATGCCCATATCAAAAACGCGACTAACTAAGCTTAGTGCAATCACCGATAGGGAAATCGATATGTCGGATATCGACGAGCTTGGCGATCAATTTTTTGCGAAGGCAGTACTGACGCGTCCCGGCGGTAACGTGCTGGAGGCCGTTCGCTCCTTGGTCAAGCATGTTCCGTCGATTTCCGTCCGCTACGCCCAAAACGGCCGCTCTACCAAGGCCAATGCATGGGGTATGCGACCGATGCAAGAACGTGCGTATGAGCATCGCGGCGAGCAGTACCTTCTTATCAAGTCGCCACCGGCCTCGGGCAAAAGCCGAGCGCTAATGTTCATCGCTTTAGACAAGCTTTATAACCAGGGACTAAAGCAAGCAATCATCGTTGTGCCAGAAAAAACGATTGGTGCAAGCTTTAACAATGAACCACTGACCGCGTTTGGTTTCTGGGAGGATTGGCACGTGGAGCCCAAGTGGAATCTTTGCAATGCCCCCGGTACCGACAACGGCGGCAAGGTAAAGTCGGTTGGTGCATTTCTTTTGAGTAGCGACAGGATATTAATTTGTACTCACGCGACGTTCCGCTTTGCGGTCGATCAATTCGGCGTGGAGGCCTTTGACGACAGACTGCTTGCAGTGGATGAATTTCACCACGTTTCGGCGAACCCCGACAACAAACTAGGGTTGCATCTGGGCCAATTCATGGCGCGAGACCGTACGCATATTGTTGCAATGACAGGGTCGTACTTCCGCGGTGACGCGGAAGCCGTGATGTCCGCCCACGATGAATCGAAGTTTGATACCGTTACCTACACCTACTACGAGCAGCTTAACGGATACGAGTATCTCAAGCAACTTGATATCGGCTACTTCTTCTACTCTGGCCCGTATGTTGACGATCTGCTGCGGGTGCTTGATCCGAACGAGAAAACTATCGTTCACATCCCGAACGTCAATTCGCGCGAAAGCACAAGGGACAAGATTCGGGAAGTCGAGCACATCATCGAAGAGCTAGGCGAATGGCAAGGCGTTGACGCTACAACTGGCTTTCAGCTGGTCAAAACACCCACCGGACGCTTGCTGCGAATAGCCGACTTGGTAGATGACGATTCAGCCAAGCGAGACAAAGTGACTGCTGCGCTCAAAGACCCAGCGCAGAAGAACAACCGCGACCATGTGGACATTATCATTGCGCTGGGCATGGCGAAAGAAGGCTTCGACTGGGTATGGTGTGAGCACGCGCTGACAGTGGGCTATCGCGCAAGTCTTACTGAAATTGTTCAGATCATCGGTCGGGCAACGCGTGACGCCCCCGGCAAAACGCGCGCTCGATTCACTAACCTAATCGCGGAGCCGGACGCTTCTGCGCAGACCGTCACTGAGGCGGTTAACGACACGTTGAAAGCCATCGCCGCTAGTTTGTTGATGGAGCAGGTACTGGCACCGCGTTTCGAATTCAATCCAAAAAACGCAAACAGCGAGGCAGCACTTGGCTTCGACTATGGAGACGGGGGCTATGACCCGGCTAAGTCCAATGTGGGCTTTAATCTCGATACCGGCCAGTTCCAAATTGAGATCAATGGGCTCTCAGCGCCGAAGAGCATGGAAGCTGTTCGCATCTGCCGTGAAGATTTGAATGAAGTGATTGCGACTTTTGTGCAGGACAAAACTGTCGTTGAACGTGGCTTGTTCGACAGCGACCTTGTGCCACAAGAGTTGACGCAAGTTCGGATGGGCAAGATTGTCCGAGATAAGTATCCGGACCTTTCTGATGATGACCAAGAGGCGGTACGCCAGCACGCTGTGGCGGCACTAACGCTGACTCAGCAAGCCAAGCAAACGCTTCTCGACGACGTTGGTGGCAGCGCTGAACCTTCGGCCAATACGGCTCTCATTGACGGCATTCGTAAGTTCGCAATGGATGTGCGTGATCTGGATATTGACTTGATCGACAGCATCAATCCGTTCAGCGAGGCGTATGCAATACTCGCTAAGTCAATGAGCGAAGACAGCCTAAAACAGGTGGCGGCGGCAATTGCATCGAAGCGCACAACGTTGACCCCAGAAGAAGCGAAAGACTTGGCGGTTCGTGCCGTTAAGTTCAAAAAGGACGGTGGACGCCTGCCTTCGATAACTTCAACAGACGCGTGGGAAAAGAAGATGGCTGAAGGCGCTGCCGCCTTTGTTCGTTTCAAGGATGAGGGGCGCTATGATGGACCTTGACGAACTTCGCGCAGAGCTTGATGAGTTTGCCCGACCCGAAAAGAAAGGTGGGCGTTCTCCCACGGAAGAGCGGATCGTTGCGGGATTCGAGGAAATCCAGCGGTTTGTGGAGCAGCATGGGCAACCGCCAAGGCATGGCGAAAACAAAGACATTTTCGAACGGCTGTATGCGGTTCGATTGGATCGACTACGTACAATGGTGGAGTATCGAGCCCTTTTGATTTCGCTAGACCATCAAGGATTGCTAAGTAAGGTGGACGCGGGCGAACCTGAGTCAAGCTACAAAATAGACGATGATGAGTTACTCGCCGAGCTACGGGGTGCAGCCGATCCTTCGGACATTGCTGAGCTGCGTCACGTTCGTCCTAGAGCCGAAGTGCGCGCGGCTGAAGAAATCGCCAGCCGTTTGAAGTGCGAGGACTTTGAGAAGTTTGCGCCGATATTTGACCAAGTGAAGAAAGAAATGAAAGCTGGCGTCAGGAAAACGTTGACGTTCCAAATTCGATCAATTGATGAAATTCAACAGGGCACTTTTTTTGTCGTTGGCGGACAAATCGCATATGTAGCTGAAGTTGGCGAAGAATTCACGACGGAGTACGACCGACGTGATAGCCGGTTGCGCGTTATCTATGACAACGCTACCGAAAGCAACGTATTGCAGCGCTCATTACAGCGCGCCCTCCATCGTGACGATGCGGCAAGGCTAATTACCGACCCTCATGCGGGCCCACTTTTTGGTGAGAGTTTGGAGTCTGACGATATCGAGAGCGGCACGATTTATGTGCTGCGAAGCCTATCGAATCATCCCTTTGTTGCTGAACATCGCGAGTTAATACACAAAATCGGCGTTACCGGCGGCAAAGTTGAAACCCGCATTGCCAATGCCGCGCTCAATCCCACTTACTTACTAGCCGACGTCAAAGTCGTGGCAACCTACAAACTTGCGGGCATCAATCGCACAAAGATGGAGAACATTTTTCATCGCATCTTCGCGGCTGCTCAACTGGATCTCACCATTCAAGATCGATTCGGCAACCCTGTTCGTCCAAGAGAGTGGTTTCTCGTTCCGCTCCACATCATTGATGAAGCTGTGCAGCGTATCCGAGACGGCTCCATACCGGACGCCATCTACGATCCAAGTACCGCGCGTCTGACGGGCGTGTAGTGGATTAATGGACTCAGAAGTTTAAGGGGCTAGGCACGCATTTAACGAAAACTCTGCGCCCAGCTTGCCGTTCCCAATCAAAGGGGTCAGCGACAATTATTTTGTGCGGGCGAAAAATATGTCGGTGACCCTTTGGTTCGCTGTCCTCAAACTTATTTACGCGTCCTATTAATCTGCCGCTAACTTGCACAAAATACGTATCCAACGCAAAGCGGCGCGCGTCAGACTAGGTGTCGTGTGCGGACTTTGATGCTGCGCCCAGCTTCGAGGTAAATGAATGATCTCCCGACTTGAACGCATTCTTATTCTCTGCAAGACATATCCGTCGCCAAGTGCCAAGCACGTTGAGACTTCCTGCGTTGCCGGAATCAACGAGTCTGGCGATCTGATTCGTATCTATCCGATGCCATTCAGGCTGGTGGGCGATGAACAGAAATTCAAGAAGTGGCAGTGGATCGCGGCGAGGATTGAAAAGGCTAGCAACGACCATCGGCCTGAGAGTCACAAGATTTATATCGACACAATTGAATGTGACGATGCGCCGATACCTAGTGGCGATGCTGGGTGGCGTGTTCGGCGGCAATGGTTAAACAAAATGAGCCGCTTCGCGGATTTCACGGCAGTTGAGGCAAATCGCGTAGCTCATGGTGCAACACTGGCTTTGCTACAGCCAAAGCGGATTATTGCGCTCAACATCAAAGCTGCAAGCTCGCCCGAATGGACGGAAGAGGAAAAAGAAAAACTGCTTCAAATGCAGAGTCAAGGCGATCTTTTTAATGCCGACGACGAAGGTAAACGCCTAAAGCTACTCAAGAAAATACCGTTTGATTTCCACTATCGATACGAATGTGAGGTAGATGGACAGACATATGGGTACAAGCATAAGTTAGTCGACTGGGAAGTAGGTGCGCTTTACTGGAATGTTCGTAGTCGGTATGGAGAAAACTGGGAGGCGCCGTTTCGCAAGAAGCTGGAGGAACAATTGCCGGCCAAAGACTTACTGTTTCTAATGGGCACAATCCATAGGTTTCCTGATCAGTGGCTGATCGTATCCCTTATCTATCCGCCTAAGCAGCCACCCGAAGTCGAGAATCAGCTGTCACTGTTTTCGCTGTAATGTGCGCAACCGTCGATGCCCCGCGCTGGTGAGCGGCGCGCGCAACAAATGTTCGATGGCAGAAGTTGAAATCTGCCTCAAAGCAAACAAGGCAGGCATTGGTTGCGCGTGAAATCTTTGCGAGTTCGCGAATGGACGCGTCTTGTGTACGCAGATACGCCATAAATGCAGTTGTGTACTGGTCCCAATCGCCGCTAACCTTATAGGCGTCACGGATCGCTTTGGGACAGCCCAGCGTCGGTGAGTGCAAGTAGGCAATGCCAGATTTTTCGAGTGCTTCAGAAAATGAGCGCTTGGAAAAGCCTCGCTTCCTTGAAAGCGGGAGCTGGCGAACATCTACGATGGTCTTCACACCGACCTCCTGTAAGCGGGCAATGTACTGATCAATTGCGAGGCCTTCGTATCCAAATGTGTAGAGCATGTCGTTCGCGCCGTGATGGTTGATGCGTGGATTGTACCGTTGAGTTGGTGTTGGAGGCGGGGACGCGCTTCCGAGACTCTCTTTGGACTCAAACGGGCCATGCGCGCATCGTCAAAAGTCGTCGTCCAGATTGCCGTTTCAGCCCGTTTGTTCTGAGAAGAATCAAACCCGCCAAGCTCGCATTTTCCAAGCCCCCGCCCAGCCTGCTTCTTCAGCCATTTCTGCCTTGAACGCCTCGCCAGTGCTTGCGCTGTAATTTTTTATGCGGGGCATAAGTAAGCTCATTAGCTATATGCAAATCGCATATGAGCTAGATGTCAGATGATTAGCCGTCAGATATTCGGAATTCTCGAATTAAGAATATTGACAATGTGAAATATGAGAAAGTACTATTGCCAACACGTATTCTTAGTTCAAGAATAAAGAACAATGGCCAAAGTTATCAATCAGCAGTCTGCTCTCAAGCCCCAAGACCTCTTCGTGCTCTTGGCAATGCTAAGTCGCGGCGATGCGCCCGGTAACTACGCCGAACTGGCCGCTGCAACGGGCTTGGCGGCCTCTGCCGTGCATGCATCGCTAAAGCGCGCGGCGGAAGCACGGCTGGTGAGCACGCATGAGGGTTGGCCGGTGGTGCTCAAATCTCAGTTGAAGGAATTCGTGTTGTACGGCGCGAAGTACGCGTTCCCGCCAGTGTGGGGTGCATGGACGCGCGGCCTGCCGACGGGCTATGCGGCCACACCGCTCAATACCGTCATTGCCAGCTCAGGCGATCCGGTGCCGGTATGGCCGCATCCGAACGGGCCCGTTCGCGGGATGAGCTTGGCACCGCTTTATCCCTCCGTGCCAGAGGCGGCGATGCGCGACGAAAAGCTCTACGCGATGCTCGCGCTGTTCGACGCCATACGCGCCGGGCAGGCGCGCGAGCGCGAGGCAGCGAAGGGTTTGCTTGAGGACTATTTTAAGTGATCGCGAGTGATCCCAATGTCGCGAAAGTCGAGCTGATCGCGGCAGCACTCGGTGCGCTGCGCGAACGGCTGGTGCTCAATCAAAGGGAGCAGCGACAATTATTGTGTGCGGGCGAAAAAATATGTCGGTGACCCCTTGGTTCACTGTTCTCAGGAATCAAATGGGTCAGGTTCGTATTTTTCAGAAGTCCTCATCCAGCCTGCCGTGTCAGCCACTTTTGCTCTGAAATGCCCGCCAATAAATGACTTTTTATGTTCGGATCTTGCTGGTTAGCTGGTGTTGTTCATTTTTCGCCCCGTTCTAATTTTGTGAACATAGATAAAACTTGAACATTTAATCTGAGCCGTTCATAATATGCGCCTGTTCACAATAAATGAACAAGCTAGGAATATGAACGAATGAACGAAACCAACCTCATCGCTGATGCGCTGGCGGTGTTAACCCCGCTGGGCTTTAAGGCGACCTTGCAAAAGGGAAATCTCCGTGCGAATGCGCGGGAGGTGGACGCGTTTGCGCGCATCGCGAAAAACAAAGTCCAAGTCGATGTTGCCATCGAAGCCAAACGCACCGTCACGCCAGCGACGCTCGGCGCGATTCTCGCGCAGACTAAAGCGCAGGCGTTAGAACATGGCAAGCCTGTCATTCTCGTTACAGACCACGTAACACCGCCAGTCGCAGATCGGCTACGCGAGGCCGGGCAGCAATTTATTGATATCGCGGGCAACGCATATCTGGAAGCGCCGGGCTGGTTGATTTATGTCGTTGGCCGTAAAGCCGTGCAGACCGGTGCACCCGCGCATGCGGCCAAGGCGGGTACGCCCGCAGGTTTAAAGGTCTTGTTTGCCCTACTGTGCGACCCCGCTTTGATTGATCGGCCGCAACGCGAGATTGCATTAGAGGCGAATGTTGCACTGGGTGCGATTCCCGGCGTCCTGAATGATTTGCGCGACCAAGGTCACGTATTGGTCATGCCGGGTATTCGGCGCTTGAATACCAACAAGCGCTTGCTCGATGGATGGGCAATGGCTTATGCAAGAACGATGCGGCCCAAAACGCTGACTGCGGCGTACAACGCACCAACTATCGCCGATTGGAAAAACTGGGCGATGGATCAAGGCGCGATGTGCTGGGGTGGTGAGTCAGCAGGTGCAATTCTCACCAATCACCTACGACCCGGTGTGCTGACGATCTACACCGAAAAGCTGCCGGCAATGTTCATCCACGAGCACCGCCTGACCAAGGTGCCAAACGATAACCGGGGGAGATTAGAAGCAACAGTTGAAGTAAGAAAGCCATTCTGGGGTACGGCACTGCAAGAGCACGACGAGATCATGACCGTGCCAGCGACCGTGCCACCGGTGCTGGTTTACGCCGACCTACTTGCGACCGGCGACGCGCGATGTATCGAAACAGCAGAAATCTTATATGACAAAACCATCGCTCCCATACTCACACCTCGCTGATCTCGTTGATCTTGCTCTCCAGGCCAAGGCCATCAGAGCTATCCAGCGTGCGGCCGAAGGGCTAGATGTAGACCTGCTTATCGTTGGTGCTTTCGCGCGCGACTTGCATTTGCGCTATGGGTATAACTTAACACCGTTGCGACAGACTGAGGATATCGACATCGCGCTTGCCATCCCTAGTTGGGAGGCGTTTGCAGCCCTGCGCGAAAGGTTGATTACCGACTTTGGATTCATCGCAGTTCCGGGCATCCAACATCAACTGCGTTATCGGCAACTAAACCTAGAGTTGCCCATCGACATCGTCCCTTTCGGTGGGCTCGAAAGGTCGGATCGCACGATTGCTTGGCCGCCGACCGGCGATGAAGTGATGGATGTATTTGGATTTCGTGAAGCACGGGCGGCCGCCATCATGATGACGCTGCCGGGCAATGTATCCATTAACGTTGTGTCGCTCGCAGCGTTGGCTATTCTTAAACTGACTGCATGGCAGGCTCGCCACTACGAGGCCCCGCGCAAAGATGCCTATGACTTGCAGTTCATCATCAAGCACTATCTCGATGCGGGGAATCATGACCGGCTGTGGGAAGAGTTTTCAGCGTGGGCAGAGGCAGAGAATTTTGACTACGAAATTGCCGGTGCGCGCATGCTGGGCAACGACGCTGGCGCGTTACTTGAAGCTGCAGGGCGTGATCGAATCGCGGCGATGTTACTGAGCCAGACAAGCGAAGATACCAACGGCTTGCTGGCGCTTGAAATCAATCGAAATGAACCAGAACGCGCGATTGAAATTTTGCGTGCCTTGTGTGTGGGTATCTTAGAAAGCAAAACGAAATGAATTCTGCAACGATCGTCCAAAAACTCTGGAACTATGGCAGTGTGCTGCGAGATGACGGGATGACCGAGCACGCCAAGGCGATTACGCCGAGCAGCTAACCTATCGGTTGTTTTTGAAGTAACGCCGCATTTATAAGCGATTTCGAATTAAAACCAAGTCTAATTTAGCTGAATTAAATTAAAGTAATCATCAATATAGATCGATCAATTTAGATTCAGCTTTCAAATCCGGCGGTCTTTTTATTTCAATGTTCGGCCATGTTTTTTTCGCCGGTTTTTAATTTAATTTATTTTCTGCTTTGATAATTTATTTTCTGCTTTGATGTCTTTGGCAAGCCCGGATTTTACGCGGGTGAGGCGCACCACTTCGGGCAGGTTGCGCATTTGCCGGATCACGCTGGCCAGATGCAGGCGGTTTTTAACTTCAAGCGTAAATTGCAGGGTTGAATATTTTGCATCGGTTGCATGCAGATCGCCCATTTGAATATGCACGATATTTGAATCCGCGCTGGCGATGCTGGCGGCTAATTTAGCGAGCACCCCACGGCCTTCAGATACGAGCAGACGGATGTCGATTTTGAACAGCCGATCAATGGTCGGATCCCATTGCACATCAATCCATTTTTCGAGGCCGGATTTAAACGGATGAATCGCCGGGCAATCATGGGTATGAATGATCAGACCCTGCCCACCCTTCATCTGACCAATAATCGGGTCGCCGGGAATCGGGCGGCAACAAGGCGCGAATTGCACGGCCATATCCTCGGTGCCGCGAATCACCAATGCTTCTTTCGGGCGATGTTCAGGCGTATCAAGCTCGGCGACCGCAAATAGCTTCCGTGCGGCGACCATGGCAAGGCGTTTGCCCAAGCCGATCTCGCATAAAACCGCTTCTTTGGTTTTGGCGGAGTCGCCCTTCAGCAAACGTTGCCAATGGGTTTTGCCAATATCGTTCGGCGCAAAATTTAATGAATGGACGGCTTGAATTAACAATAATTCGCCTAGCTCAACCGACTCTGCCAGCTGCGTGGTTTTGAGGTAATGACGAATATGCGAGCGGGCCCGCCCGGTCGCAGCATAGTTCAGCCACGAAGGGTTGGGGCGGCCCGATTCATCGGTGATGATTTCAATACGATCACCATTTTTTAGTCGATTACTGAGCGGTACATTTTCATCGTTAACCTTTGCGCCCACCGCGCGATTACCCACATCAGAGTGGATGGAATAGGCAAAATCAATTGGCGTAGCCCCTTTGGGCAGAGACGAAATTTTACCTTTAGGGGAAAACACATAGACCGCATCCGGAAATAAATCGACCTTGATGTGCTCCAGAAACTCCAGCGCATCGCCGGTGCCGGATTGGATTTCGAGCAGTGATTGCAACCACTGGTGAGTCTTTTGCTGCATCTCGGACAACGAGGCATTTTTCTCATCGAGGGTTTTGTACAGCCAATGCGAGGCCACGCCCGCTTCGGCAATTTTATGCATATCGCCGGTGCGGATTTGCAATTCAATCGGCGTGCCGTAGGGCCCAAACAAAGTCGTATGCAGCGATTGGTAACCGTTGGCCTTAGGGATCGCTATATAGTCCTTGAATTTGCCTGGGAAGGGCTTGTATAGGGTGTGCAATGCGCCCAGTGCCACATAACAGGACGGCATGTCTTTAACAATAATGCGAAAGCCGTAAATATCGAGCACCTCGGAAAAAGAAATCGATTTCTCCTGCATCTTTTTATAGACTGACGAAAGATGTTTTTCGCGACCAGTAACGCTGGCTTCAATATTAAATTCCTTAAGCCGGCTTTTGATCCCTTCCAGAATTTTCCCGACCACTTCACGGCGGTTGCCGCGTGCGGCTTTGACGGCTTTTTCCAGCACCGCAAAGCGATTCGGGTGCAAATAGCGAAAACCTAAATCTTCAAATTCAAAATAGACCGCGTTAAGCCCCAGCCGATTGGCGATGGGTGAGTAAATTTCCAAGGTTTCTTTGGCCACGCGTTCTTGCTTAGCCTGATGCACGGCATCGAGCGTACGCATATTGTGCAGACGGTCAGCTAGTTTGATGAGAATGACGCGGACATCGCGCGCCATCGCGAGCAGCATTTTACGAAAATTTTCGGCCTGCGCTTCTTCGAGCGTGGCGAATTGCAATTTATCGAGCTTCGATACTCCGTCCACCAACTCAGCCACGGCTTTGCCAAATTGCTTGGCAATATCGGCTTTCGTGGTCGGCGTGTCTTCCACCACATCATGCAGAATCGCGGCGATCAACGCTTGCGCATCGAGATGCCATTGCGCGAGGATCGTTGCCACTGCCAGCGGATGGGTTATGTAGGGTTCACCCGATTTGCGGATTTGGCCATGATGCGCGGCGCGAGCAACCTCAAATGCCGCTTCAACGTTGGCCACGTCAGCAGGCTTGAGATAGGTCGAGATGTGCTGCTTGAGTGAGGCTGCATTGAGTCGAATGGATTCAATGTTTGCGTTGACAGCGTCAA
>JANYDB010000129.1 GCA_025359985.1 Burkholderiales bacterium
TCGAAGGCCCGCCGATACTGCCGACATTGTCGTTATAGCCTTGTAAGGTGGTGTACGCCTTCAAACCTGGCATCACCGCATATTCTGCTTTGGCACCCAGCACATTGCGCACGAAACGATTGCGCACGGGGCCAGCATCCATCGGAGTGCGATTGTATAACGCATCCCAGCTTTCGGCGATCACGCCACCGTAACTTGCGAGCGTCCAACTACCCAGCTGTTGCTGCACAGTAACGCCACGCATTCCCAAGGTCGTACCGAGCTGCGAAAAACTGATCGCGGCGTCGCCTGCACTAACCTGATAGCCCTGGCCGGTACGCCCGATTTGCAGGGTGTTTATCTGGCTTGGATAGCGCGATAAGACCGAGCGGTCATTGCTGGCCGTAAAACCTGCCTGTAAATAGGTGACCTGACCGCCAGGCTCAATCAGCCTGATATCGGTGGCCAGTACTAGCTTGCCAAAATCACCCGTATTCAGCGGCGTCGCTGTTGGCGGCTCGCCGGGTGGGTGAGGCGGCGGCTTTATATCATTACGGTAAGCATCAGCCGACAGTGTGCTGCGCCATTCGAGCTTGCTGACACCGTCATCGGCTTTCACAATATTAGGCACGACCTGGTTGCCCGAAGCGGCCTGCCAAGCTTTTAACGCTTCCTCGTTGCCAACCGAATCCGTGTTGGGGGCTGGCGTGGGTAATATCGGCAGTGGCGTCTGCGCGTCCTGAGCGGGCGCAGGGATGGGGATAGGCGCAGGAGCAGTCTGCGCCATCACCGCGCTGGTTAAAAAAGGTATCCCGCACAGGAAAATTATCCTTAACGAGCGAAATCTGAATTTGCGTAGCTGCGCCATACTGCGTCCCCATAATTGCATGATCAATACGTTTTTGCGGCCGAGTCCGCTGAAAATCAAAGTGAGTCGCAGTCGATGGTGGGCAGGTTCAATCGATATTTAAAAATGTTTACGGTGCTGCACCTTGCGGCATCGGCAAGCAAGGGACGTCGACATAAAATAATCGCTTCTACAAATTGTGCAAATTGCTTAATCATGAACAGAAAATAGCAAGGGCTTGGCAGCGGCCAAGCCGTTAAATCAAGTTCTCCCCAAAAAACCCTGGTTTTGTGAGAAACCTCACACAAAACTCCAGCGTTATATGGAATCCGTAAGTCATCTGTAAGCCCGTGCGCCAAACCGGACGCTATCGTTCACCTATCGAATTTTAGGGGGACGGTTATGGAAAGTTTCGTTATTCGGATTTACCGGCGATCAGATGCAGGTCAGCCCGCCGTGATTGGCACACTGGAATCCATTGCCACCGGAAAACGCAGCGCATTCCATAGCCAAGCGGAGCTGTTGACCATGCTCGATGCGGATATTGTTGGCCCCAAAACGAATGCTCGCGGTAAGCGGAGCGATTCAAAATGAGCGGCGTAGCGATATTATTTCCCCGTGAAGCCATGCCAGTCGATCCATTGGCGGCGCTGATGGGACGGGTTGTCGACGCGGATCAACGAGCGCTGGCCGAGCTTTATAGCCAAATGAACCGCAAGATTTTTGCGTTCGCATTGCGTCATGTGGGTGATCGCGATCTTGCCGAAGGTATTGTTGTTGAAACCATGTTTGAAGTCTGGAAAAATGCTGCCCGCTTCAGCGGCGGTTCATCAGTCAGCACCTGGATACTCGGCATTGCCCGCCATAAAGCGTTAGATGAAGTGCGACGCCGCGCACGTTTTGTTCCGTATGACGAAGCGGCCGGCATGGAAATGGCGGATGAGTGCGGATCTGCATTCGATGGACTGGCCGCACACGAAACCCGCCTGCAGCTGGACGCCTGTATCAAGCGCCTGCCCGCCGAACAGCAGGAGTGCATTCACTTGGTGTTCTATGAGGAGCTGTCGCTGGCCGAGATCGCCCAGATTCAGGGAGTGCCAGAGAACACCGTCAAAACGCGCCTGTTTCATGCACGACGCAAACTAAAAATTCTACTGGGCCGCAGCGGCAGTAATGTAGCCCAGATTTTAAGTTTATAAAAGCCAACATAGCCATTTGGCGGCTTTTTCCAGCCATTTTTTGCTTGGAAGGCCCGCCAGTAAAGGAGTTTAGTCAGTTTGAATAAAAAGGCTAAATACATCCACGCTAGTTGAGCAAAGACTCAATCAGATCACGAAAATAACCACGCCATGCAGCAACGGCGAGCGCCTCAAATACAAACGGGAGTAGTCAAACATGGAAAATACGGAGATCCCGCATGCCCATGAGCTTGCTTTATCTTTACAACCGCCTTTACGGTTGGATGTTTTGCTGCGGATGTTGGGCGATCAATATTGGGAGCAGGACACCACGTTCCGCTTTACGTTTCTGTCCGGCAGTCTGGAACGAACCAGTGGCCTGCACCCGAAACGGCTGATCGGTAAAACCCGCTGGGAACTGCCGACCTTGAATCTCGATGAAGCCGCTTGGCAACGCCATCGCGAAGACCTGCTCGCGCAGCGGCCATTTCGCAAGCTTTTACTCAGCCGTCCAGGTTACGATGGTATGCCGCGCTGGTATCTGGACAGCGGCGAGCCATGGTTCAACGAGGCGGGGCATTTCTTGGGCTATCGGGGCATTAGTCGCGATATTACGGATATCAAAAACACCCAGCATGCGCTGGCGCAAAGCGAGGCGCGGCTGCTCGATATATTTGAGTCTACGGTCGAATATATTTGGGAAACCGATAGTGAAGGCCATATCGTATATCTATCGCCACGTGCTGAGGCAATCTTGGGTTTTCCTTGCGCTGCGATGTTGGGACATAACTTCGCCGACCTGATGCCGGCCTATGACGCGCAACGCATCAAAGCAATACTGCGTGCGCATCATCAGTCTGGAAAAAAACTTTTTACGTTGGAGCACACGATACTGCGAGGCGGGCTTGATGCCAATATCACCGCGACCACTAGAGCGGCGGGCGTCGACAATATCATCTGGCTGCAATTAAACGGAAAATCGATATTGAATAAACAGGGCGAAATTATCGGTTATCGGGGCATCGCACACGATATCAGCGAGCGCAAGCACGCCAACCGGCGCATCCACGATTTAGTCACACGCGATCCATTGACCGCGCTGGCCAATCGCACCCAATTAAATGTGCATCTCACCAAGGCGATTAGCAGAGCGCAGCACAGCAACACCCGGATTGCGGCGTTGTGTATCAATATCGATCACTTCAAGCTCGTCAATGATTCACTGGGGCACCTGGTCGGTGACGAGCTGATTCGGATAGTGGGCGAACGGATTAACGCCTGTGTTGAAAATCACGATTCGTCCGCCCATATCCTGGCGCGGGCGGGCGGTGATGAATTCGTGGTGCTGATCGAGATTATCGCCGACAGGGATGCAGCCAAAGACGCAGACAAAGATGCCAAAGATGCCGCTAAAAATGCGATGGCCGCACTGTCGTGCAAACTGCTGCGTGAAATTGCGCTGCCGATTACCTCCTCGCAAAGCGCATTGTCGGTCACGGCCAGTATCGGTATTGCGCTTTATCCCAATCACGGTGCCGACGCTTATTCGCTGCTGCAAAGCGCGGATACAGCCGTACATTTTGCCAAAGAACAAGGCCGCAACCGCTTTGAATTTTTTGCTGTGCAACTGGGCGAGCGCGTCAACGAAAAATTGAAAATTGAAAATGCCTTGCGCAAAGCGCTCGAGCAAAATCAATTCTCACTGGTCTATCAACCCATCGTCGGTGAGGGGCATGGGTTCAGCACCGACGTGGCGCTTAACAATGTAGATGAAAGCGGCCCCTCCTTACGCAGTGCAGAAGCGCTACTACGCTGGCATCATCCTGATTTTGGGACGGTGTCACCATCACGCTTTATTCCGGTTGCTGAAGAGATCGGCCTGATTCTGGAAATCGGCGAGTGGGTATTACATGAAGTTATTGCCGACTTGTGCCGCTGGCGGGCGCAAGGGTTGCCACTGATCCCGATTGCCGTCAATGTCTCGACCATCCAGCTACAGTTGGGCGAGCCTTTTATCAGCATGATTCTGGCCGCGTTGGCCGCCGCGCGCCTGCCTGCCGCAGCCATCATTTTGGAAATGACCGAAAGTGCGGTCATGGCTGATGTGGAAAGCACCATCATCACGTTGCGTAAACTGGAAGCGGCCGGTATTCGCGTCGCCATTGATGATTTTGGTACCGGCTACTCCAGTCTGGAACAGCTGCGCCGCCTGCCGGTTTCAACCCTTAAAATTGATCAATCGTTTGTGGCCGCGCTGGATCTCGATGCGCCCAGCCATGCCATTGTGCGCGCCATGATGGGCATGGTCAAAGCGCTTGGCCTGAGTGTTATTGCCGAAGGCGTGGAGACGCCAGCGCAATGGCGGATGTTGAAGGAATTAGGCTGCCGACATTTTCAGGGATTTCATTTTGCTCAGCCGCTCACGCCCGAAGATATGGTCAGCTGGCTGCTCACATCGCCCGGCCAGAACGCACCGTTAACACTTAACAACGCCCTCGACAACGCCCTCAACAACGTGCTCAATAACCCGTCAGATAATGCTGGCGCGCAGGTCGCGCGTTTCGGCTGACGGCGCTACCCCGAGCACGACCGATAGTATCTCTCGACATCGGCGATAAACCCGCAGTGCTTCAGCCGATTCACCGCGTGCGAGGTGGCAGCGCATCAGGCCGCGGTAGAACGAATCAATCAGATTATCCTGGACAATACCGCGCTCGTAAACCTCAATAGCATCCCGATAATTGCCTGCTGCTTCGAGCGCCTCACCTTGTAGACTGACCCGCTTTACAAACTGATTCGCCAAGCGCTCGCGTGCTGAAAATGCCCAGTCAGCAACCTGCTTGTCGCCAAACAAAGGGCCTGTATAGTCGCGCAGGGCCTGGGTTGATGCAGATGCATTTGTATTGCCAGCCGCACCACTGGCGCGAGCGAACTGAATCGCATCGCACCAGACTAGCTCCGGGGCCAGGCTCACGCGCCCGTCGGCAATCGTAATCGCGCTATCAACCGTGAGCAATTTACGCAGGCGGTGAAGTGCCACATCAAACGATGCCTTCGGATCTTTGGCTTCGAGATCAGGCCACAGCTCGTTGATGATTTCCGTAATATCGGTACTCGGCAATGCGGATGACGACGCAGTTGATAACTCAGATGCGCCTGGCGCAACTGACGAAGACACCGCGCGGGCCACTAAAAGCTTGAGCAGATCAAGCGGTTTATGCTGTGCTTTTCCATCTAACTTGAGCGGCTGGTTATAGATCAACACCCGAAAACCGCCCAGCGCTTCGATCTTCACCGGCCATGGCCATGATGAGGGCGCGCAAGATGGCGGGAAATGCGTTGGCGGCAGTAATTTGCGTTCGCTCACCAGTCGGCAAATCAATTCAGTCTCAATACCTCGATGAAGGGATTCTGCACAAATACGCGCCAGCCATGGCCGCGCCAGTGCCCACATATGTCCCGCATTGGGCAGGTGCAAAACAAAATCCCGCAATGCCACATCTACAACCGCGGCTGCATCGGCTGCCACAGATTCCTCAACCGCCTCGACAGCACTCAGCTCGTCCAGTGATTTAAGCGCATCCGCAAAACGCCGCATGATCTGGAAACGGATATCCTGTGCTTTGGGGGAAAGCGCGATCCCAGCATCGATCTGCAGACGCGCTTCATCATAGCGCTGCAAACCCAGCAGGCACAGCGCCATGGTGAAGTGATACGGCAGAAAAATATGGCCAGGTGCGCCCGCTTGCTGCGCGTAATCGAATACCTTGCGCATATTTTCCAACGCATCAGCAGGACGTTGCAGCAGCAAATCCAGTTTGGCGCGGCCATGATGTTGCCAGGCGAGCCACCATATCTGCCGGGAAGTAAGCAGTAATGCAATTTTTTCCAGCGCCTGTTTGGCGGCAGCCGCATTACCCGCCGCAATCGCGGCTGCAGCTTCAACATGACCCATGACGATCTGCATGACCGTTAGCGAATAGCGATCTGCCATGGACGCTGTATCACGCCGATAATGCTCAGCCCGGGTCAGCCATTCCGGATTTGCCCGCGCATCGCCTGCTGCCTGAAACAGGCGCGCGCAGTTCAATAGCCAAAACGTCAAGCGGCCTGCTGTAGCGCTGCGCTTGTCCACATGAGACTCAACAAAATTAGCCAGCATCACCGCGGCTTCATAGTCGCGCTTGCCGTTCAAAGCATCCAGCGCGACGGTGGCCGCATGCAGGCATAACGAGGCATCATCCACCGCCACGATCAGTTCCTGGAGGCGTTCACTCCAGTTTGCCAACGCAGGGGGCAGTCGACCAACACGAGTGTAGCCAAACAGCGCACCGGTCAAGATGCGTAATTCGGCAGCCGCATCGGTGAACATAATATCGCCGGAAAAAGCCGCAGTCAGTCGAATCATCCACTCATCAATTCCCCGAAAACTTTGTCCGCCAGTATCGATGGCGGCCAGCGCACCCGACGCGGAAAGCGCCATGCCATACCGATCATCTGCCGCCATAAACTGATGATACGAGGCATCAAAGGCATTAAGCGCGCTGTCTTCGTCAAACGCGGTGGTGGCCACTGCGCGCCAATACATCAACCATGGATTGCGCTGCAGCCATGCGCCTGGTAACAGCTCAATCCATTTGGTTAATTGTTCATCACGGCCACTTGCAATCATCGTAGCGGCGGTGCTAATCAGAGCAACGGCAGCGTCATCAAAAGCGGCGGCTGACAGCAATAATGAAATACCCGCTTCCGGCTGATCTGCTCGCAGCAGCAATCTGCCTGCGTCAGCCTCAGCCTGCTGCCTGCTCTCGCTGCCGAGCAGCCCCGCCTGATCGCGCAGCGCTTCTGCGACCAGGCTGTGCCATGCATAGCGATTGGTGCGCGCGGTGCCACGCTCTTCAATAAAAAAACCATCCCGATGCAATTGCGAAATAAGTTCGCGCGCATGCGGATCGCCACTGGCGGCACAGGCGAGTGAGGCATCAAAATCAGGAAAGAATGCACAGCATTGCGCGACATGCCGGGTGCGTTGCGGAATCCAGGCCAGCACATGACGCGAAATATATTGAAGCAGGTGTTCGCGACTGGCACCTAGCGCGGGAGCATCAGACCCTATAGCCGGTTGTCCGGCGAGCATTACCAGCCCGGCCGCCCAGCCTTGCGTGCTAACCATCAGCGCATCAAGCCCGGCATCCGCCGGATGACCCAGAAGCTGCAGCAGCTCGCTGATCTCAGCGCGTTCAAATCGCATGGTAGTAGGCAACACCACCTGCAGTTGACGACGCGCCAATGCATCCACGTAGGCTGCAGGCGGAGCATGATGAGAGAGTAAAAAAATCCGCAGACTATCGGGGCATTCAGCAATAAATACCGCCAGAATTTCATCAATCACGCCAGCTGCTTTATGCACATCATCAAATACCA
>JANYDB010000012.1 GCA_025359985.1 Burkholderiales bacterium
GCTGACACCCGATCTGAAATAGCGCTTGCAGAAGTTTGGCAAACTGAAAATGTTGCAAATATGAATATTGGGAATTACGTTAGTATCGAATCGATACCATTTTGCAATGAGCGTGCTCAAATAAGCAGTCTTGACACCACATGAAACTGGTGTTCAAAAAAAATTATGTAATAGAATCCGTTTTACCAAGTGCTCGCGAGATTTCTCAATCATTTGGTTTTTACAATAGATGAATGTGAAGCAACCGCGAGCGGAGTGAGGTTGTTTTGTTCTGCTGCATTTTCTAAAACCTTTGCACAGCACATTCGTCATCGCTCAATCGTTCGTCTGAACTGGTTCTTTGGTAGTGCGGCAAATTTGTTGATGTATGCCGCACGCAATATCAAGTTATTCGGTCCAACCATCGAAAGGAGTTGATCATGGCAACAGCCAAGAAACCGGCAGCTAAAAAGCCGGCAGCAAAGAAACCCGTAGCAAAGAAAGCTGTCGCTAAAAAGCCAGCAGCCAAAAAAGCTATGGCTAAAAAGCCTGCAGCTAAAAAACCAGCGGCCAAAAAGCCAGCAGCCAAAAAAGCTGCAGCTAAGAAGCCTGCTGCTAAAAAGCCAGCAGCCAAAAAACCAGCGGCCAAAAAGCCAGCAGCCAAAAAAGCTGTCGCTAAGAAGCCTGCTGCTAAAAAAGCGGCGCCAAAAAAGCCAGCCGCAAAAAAAAAGGTAGCTAAAAAGCCTGCCGCTAAAAAACCTGCTGCCAAAAAACCGGCCGCAAAAAAAGCAGCGCCAAAGAAAAAAGCTGCTGCACCAAAACCAGCTCCAATGATTACACCCGTGATTACACCACTCATCAAACCGATGGGTTAAGCAATACGGTTGCAGCATTGGTAGTTGTTGCACTGATTCCGATCCGCGCGGGCGTTGTGTTTGTGAGCCTGCCGGATCGGGTTGTTTAATTTAATGTTCTAACTTGTACACGGTTTGTGATGAAAGTTTTCCGCCCGCACACAGCAATGATTGACAGCCTGGTCGAGCGCCGCTCCCTGCAGCGGCCACGTGGCCCGCGACCACGGCAGGATCGCCCGACTCGCTAAAACTTAATTGATAGCGGTAGCGGTGACGGAGTTTATTAAACTCGGCTTCTAATTATTTTAGCGTTGCCATAGGCTTCAATAAAGTGCGCGCTATCGTCAATAATGCTAGGGCGCTGAGCAAATATAAGATAGGCGTAAGTACCATCAGATCCATGCGAAACAATGGCGCATTAATCGAACCTGCTGGATTTGCCGGACTTATGATCATCACCGCCTGAATTTGCATTTCATAAAAACCAAAAATCAACCACAGCAAACCGGCGAATACGGGCGCTTTTCTTAAAAACGTTTTATCAAATGTGTCGCCCGCCCAAAGATTTAACGCCACCTGCACCGCAATAAAAGCGCCTGCAATAGCGATACCCGCATGCGGCCATAGCGCTATCAGCTTGGCAGGGCCAAAAAAAACCCATTGCGTTATTTCCATACGCCCCATTTCGTTAACGGTATTTGATTGCCCATAACAAAGTTTGTGACCGCATTCACGGCAACTGAGCCTGTGGCATGCGGGCCAAAATAATTTGTGTTTTCTTCAACAGCCACGGCGCATGACGATTTTTATCGTAGAAACGGGGGCGTGGCACCATCGCCGCGAGTTTAGCGGCCTGTTCTGCCGTGAGCTGAGCAGCCGAAACGCCATAATAGTAATGCGCGGCAGCCTCAGCGCCAAATACACCGTTGCCCCATTCGATTACGTTCAAGTAGATTTCGAAAATTCGCTCTTTGTCCATCACTGTTTCCATAAGCAGGGTAATAGTAGCCTCCTCACCTTTGCGTATGAAGGAGCGCTCGCCCGACAAAAATAAATTCTTGGAAAGCTGCTGGGAAATTGTTGAGCCACCTGCCACCACCTTGCCTTTTTTCTGATTTTTTTCCCGCGCTTTCTGGATCCCTTCCCAGTCAAAACCTTCATGATCGACAAACTTGGCATCCTCAGCCACAATAATGGCCCGCTTTAAATGCGGTGAGATTTTTTCGTACGGAACCCACTGATATTTTAGTTTGGCTTCCAGGTCTTTTTCACGCAGCAGATCAAGTCTGGCTTGCATGAATGCGGTGATAGTGGGTGGATGATCAACCCACCACCAAAGCTTGATGAGCACATAGCTTTGATAGGCAATAAATAGCGCAACGGCCAATCCTAGCAGGGCCGTTGAAAACAGGAAAATTTTGCGAATCATAAGCGAATCGTGAGGGTTAATTAAATTTTGGCGAGCTGCGCACGCAACATTGCCAACACCGGCATTGTGCTGGGCCGCAAACCATGCCAAACATAAAACGATTCTGCCGCCTGCTCAACCAACATCCCTAAACCATCTGCGGTACGCGCACCCGCGCTGCTGGCCAACATTAAAAATGGGGTTTGCCCTTTACCGTACATCATGTCGTAAGCAAGTGCGCCGGGTGCAAAACTGGCCACCGGAACCAGCGGCAAGCTCTCAGCCAAGCTGGCCGACGTGGCATTAATAATAAGATCAAACTGTTGCGCAGGTAATTCTTTCAACGCCATCACGCGAATTTTTTCTTTGCTATCGCCCGCCCCGGCGCTGCTGGATTTTGCATCGTTGAACTGCTTCGCAATGTCTTCCGCTTTTATAAAAGTGCGGTTGGTAATGGCCAGTAACGCCGGTGATGCGTCCCACAAATTACCCAATACACCGCGCACCGCGCCACCAGCGCCCATCACCAGCACCCGAGCACCAGCAATTTTAAACGCAAGATTTCGCTCAATATCAGCATAAAGACCAACCCCGTCGGTGTTGTCACCCAGAATATTTGCCCCGTCAAATTTAAGCGTATTAACAGCGCCGCCTCGCAACGCGCGCGCGGTAAGTTCAGTCGCGTAGTTGAATGCATTAATCTTGAATGGCACCGTAACATTTGCGCCCGCCGCAGGTAATCGCCCGGCCGAACGAAACGCGGCTACCGTCTGGTTAAAGCCATCCAGCGGCGATAGCAAATGCTCATAAGAAATACTCAGGCCCATCTCGCGCGCAAATTCGCGATGGATGGCCGGCGATTTCGAGTGAGAAACGGGATTGCCGATAATGGCGTAGCGGTAGGGCATATAATAAATAAGCAGTTCGTAGGAAAAGCTAAAAAAACAAATTGCTGGCGTTATAGTCAGCCAACTTGTGTCGCGTTAAAATCTAATAACATTGCGAAAAATTGCCTAAAAGCACTACATTATTCGACTACTTGCATACTCAAGCGCCGCCCCATTACGGTGCAAGACTATCAATATCGCCTTTATATGGGGCGCAGCATGGGCGATGTTCGGCAATTTCTTTGTTATCTCAATCACTTATGGTGCAGAAAGAATGGCATGTTTTCTGCTGTATTCGGATCTTGTCAGTACTTTCGTTAATTATCGGCGTACTTCGATATATAAGATAGCAGGCTTGTTTTCGTTTTAGATTATTTACTAGGAGAAGATAATGGCAGTTGCAAATGTAATGAAAATGGTGAAAGACAACGAGGTCAAGTTTATTGACTTCCGTTTTACGGACACCAAAGGCAAAGAACAACATGTTTCTGTGCCGGTCAAGGCGTTTGATGAAACCAAGTTTACGGAAGGCCACGCATTTGATGGCTCCTCGATCGCCGGCTGGAAAGGAATTGAAGCCTCTGATATGTTGTTGATGCCGGATGCCTCGACCGCATTTATTGACCCGTTTTTTGATGAGGCAACACTGGTTCTATCCTGCGATGTGCATGAGCCCTCTACCGGAAAAGGCTACGATCGCGACCCCCGTTCATTAGCCAAACGCGCTGAAGCGTATCTGAAAGCCAGCGGTATCGGCGATGTTGCCTACTTCGGCCCGGAACCTGAATTTTTTGTGTTCGATTCAGTGGAGTGGAATGTCGATATGTCCGGCAGCTCCTGCAAAGTATTTTCAGAAGAGGCGGCATGGTCAACCGGCGAAAAGTTTGAAGGCGGTAATTTAGGTCATCGCCCACCCGTTAAAGGCGGTTATTTCCCGGTACCTCCCGTAGATCAGTTGCAGGATATTCGCTCTGCCATGTGTCTGGCGCTGGAAGATATGGGCGTGGAAGTTGAGGTGCATCACCATGAAGTTGCCAACGCGGGCCAGTGCGAAATTGGCACCAAGTTTGAGACTTTGACTAAGCGCGCCGATTGGACGCAGATTTTGAAATACGCGGTGCATAACGTCGCGCATAGCTATGGCAAAACCGCGACCTTTATGCCGAAGCCGATTGTGGGCGATAACGGTTCGGGCATGCACGTACATCAGTCGATCTGGAAAGACGGTAAAAATTTATTCGCCGGTAATGGCTATGCGGGCCTGTCTGAATTCGCGCTTTACTATATCGGCGGCATTATCAAACATGCGCGCGCACTCAACGCGATTACTAACCCTGGCACCAATTCCTACAAGCGACTGGTGCCCGGCTTTGAAGCGCCTGTAAAGCTGGCTTACTCCGCTCGTAACCGTTCCGCTTCGATTCGCGTGCCGTATGTGCAGTCCGATAAAGCACGTCGCATTGAGGTGCGTTTCCCAGACCCGACAGCGAATCCCTATTTGGCATTCGCCGCTATGATGATGGCCGGTCTGGATGGCGTACAAAACAAAATTCATCCGGGTGATCCGTCCGACAAGAATTTGTATGACTTGCCAGCAGAAGAAGATGCAAAAATCCCGACCGTTTGCTCGTCGCTCGATCAGGCTCTGGAAGCGCTCGATAAAGATCGCGAATTCCTGACTCGAGGCGGAGTGTTCTCCAACGACATGATTGATGCCTATATCGAACTTAAAATGCAGGAAGTCACCCGTTTCCGTATGACCACCCATCCTGTTGAGTTCGATATGTATTACTCGTCTTGATCACTCTGTGCCAACAAAACATGTCCTCAATTAGTATGGTCTAAAAATCACATTTAAGGGTAGGGCTCAGCAGAGCCCTGCCCTTTTTATTGCCGATCTTGGCGATTGTATCTGTATGTACATCCAGCCTTCACCACCCCTAGTGACATCCGATGAAGGACACACAACCCATTGAGTTGAAAAAGAATTTTTCTGGGCGCATGCTTCAAGACCTACTTATCGTCGCGCACCAAAAGGATTCGACCGATGAATCATTTCGGGAAAAAAGCCATTTTGACCACACTTTGTATATTGGGCATCGCATTTTTGCCGACCTGGGCTGTCGGCCAAACAACGCAAGCTATTTATAAGCACACCGATGTGCAAGGTCGCATTACTTATTCAAATGCGCCGATTGTCGGGGGCGCTCGGGTTGAGCTTGATCCCATTACCTTAATCCCGGCTACGCCTTCGGGCTCACTCGTTAATCCTAATTTACCCCGCCCCGTATTTGTGCCTGTATCTGCGGCCTTAGCCGCACCAGGCGCGGCCGTAAATAATATTGATGTGGCAGTGGCGGTTGAACCGGCCGTTCTAAAGACCGCGTTAGTGCCCGCCCCCTTACCCGTACCATTATCGACCTCACCTTTAATTACATCGGCATCACCCGACACCCCCCGCGCAGCCGTTACGCCGCTGCCTGTAGCAGTGGTAAGGCCCGTGGCGGTCAGCATCAAACGGCTACTGCTGCCCGCAAATGCACAGCAACCCCTTGCGATGGATATTTTGATCCAGCAACGCCGTGATGAAATCAAGCTGCGCATGATGCAAAGTGCAGTCAACACTGAATCACAATTGCTTGCCGATGCAAAAGCAAAGCTCGCCGAAGAAAATGTCGCCAGTAAAGGTGTGCATGCGATAAAGGCTTCTTTTCATGCGGCGGCCCGAGCAGGCAAGACTGATAAATTGGCACTCGTACCGGTCATTTCTGCGGAAGAACGTGCCAAAGTGGAGCGTCACTTTGAACGGGTTCGCGATTTGCAAGACCAGATTTTGATGCATGAAAAAAATCTGGGTGATTTGCGTGCCGTCCTGAAAGACGAAACCAGCACGGTAAAAGTCGCCGCCGCCCCTATTCAGCTATCTCACTAATTTTTCGAACTCCTTTCGATCATTCGTTTTGATCGAAATTTTGACGCCGGACGCGATGAGCCTCCGGCGTTTTTTTGCGCGCCTATTATTGCTCTACTGCTGATGATGGTAGACGTTAGCAAGGCAGCGGCACGTTGCTACAATTCAAATATCCCGCAACGAGTAAAACCTTCCCACTCTTTTGCATACAAGCTGGCAAGGAACTTGCTGATGTATTTAAAAACAACTTTATTATCGTGAAATCAAACTCTGCTCTACATGCTTATACCGGTCTCGAATTGCTATCGACAGCTATTCTGATTTTGGATTGTCATCTTGCTGTTACCTATGCGAACCCTGCGGCTGAAAATTTGTTCGCCTTCAGCTTGAAGAGCGTGGTCGGCCATCCTCTGCAAAAATGCCTGCCGGGCAATATCTCGCTCTATGCGATGCTGGATCAGGTGCGAAAAAACAATGCGGGCTTCAATGAAAATGAGCTCGCGCTTGATTTACCTGGCCTTGGTCGCCCGGCGCTGCATCTTGCCTGCATTGCGAGCCCGGCAGAAGGCGGGCATGTGGTGCTGGAGTGCCATCCATTGGATCAGCAAATCAAGATTGCGCGAGAAGAAAAAATTTTGGAACACCAGCAATTAAACCGCGAACTGATTCGCAATTTAGCGCATGAAATTAAAAACCCACTCGGCGGTATTCGCGGGTCAGCACAATTGCTGGAACGTGAATTGCGGGATGTCGGCCACCATGCATTAAATGATTTGCGCGAATATACCCAGGTCATTGTCAAAGAGGCCGACCGCTTGCAAGCGCTGATGGATCGCCTGCTCACGCCGCACCGTCGTCCCAAAATGGGCCATATCAATATTCACGAAGTGCTGGAGCGGGTGCGCACATTGGTACTTGCAGAATTCCCCGACGATATTCGGGTGCAACGTGATTACGACACCAGTCTGCCCGAGCTCTACGGCGATCTGGAGCCGCTAATTCAGGCGCTGCTAAATGTCGCCCGCAACGCCGCACAGGCGATGAGTGGAGCCGGTGAAATTCGGCTCGTCACCCGTATCGCGCGTCAGGTCACGCTGGCGAAACAACGCTATCGGCACGCGATCATGATTCATGTGGTTGATAACGGGCCCGGCGTAGCCGAGGGCCTGCGCGACAAGGTATTTTATCCACTGGTGTCAGGCCGCGAAGGCGGCACCGGCCTGGGACTTTCACTTGCACAAAATTTCATAAATCAGCATCAAGGCATTATCGAATTCGATAGCGTGCCGGGCAAAACCTGTTTCACCATCCTATTGCCCGTCATTGATTGCGCAAGCACCTTGCGAGCAGGTAAATGAACCGCGCCAATTTATTTTTTGCACCTCATTTTGCATATTTTTATGGCGACCGCTGATTAAATTTTGTTGAAAGAAACCATGAAACCAGTATGGATTATTGATGATGATAAAAGCATCCGTTGGGTGATTGAAAAAGCGTTGTCACGCGAAGGCATTACCTATAAATCATTCGTCTCCGCGCAAGACGGCATGGACACGCTTGATGTTAAAAATCCTACCAGCACACCACAGGTTGTGATCAGTGATATCCGCATGCCGGGCGCGTCGGGTCTTGATTTTATGAAGACGCTGAAAGCCAAACTGCCGGCGACGCCAATCATTATCATGACGGCTTATTCAGACCTGGAGAGTGCGGTGGCGGCATTTCAAGGTGGCGCTTATGAGTATCTGCCGAAACCATTCGATGTAGATCATGCGGTCGAGCTAATTCGTCGCGCGCTGGAAGAAAGTTTGCGCGAAGCACCACAAGCCGAGATCACCACTACCGCGCCTGAAATTTTAGGCTCTGCCCCTACCATGCAGGAAGTTTTTCGCGCTATTGGCAGGCTCTCACAATCGCACGCCACCGTGATGATCACCGGCGAATCGGGCTCGGGTAAGGAGTTGGTCGCGCGCGCATTGCATCGCCACAGCCCTCGCTCGACCAAACCTTTTATTGCCATCAATACCGCGGCGATACCCAAGGATTTATTGGAGAGTGAATTATTTGGTCATGAGCGTGGTGCATTTACCGGTGCGGCCAGCATGCGACGCGGTCGCTTTGAGCAAGCCGAAAATGGCACCTTGTTTCTGGATGAAATTGGCGATATGCCCGCAGAATTACAGACCCGATTACTGCGCGTATTATCCGACGGACAATTTTATAAGGTCGGCGGCCACACCCCGATGACCGCTAATGTGCGGGTCATTGCCGCCACCCATCAGGATCTGGAAGCGCGTGTCAAACAAGGATTATTCCGCGAAGATTTATTTCATCGGCTCAATGTGATTCGTCTGCGTCTGCCTTCACTGCGTGAACGCCGCGACGACATTCCATTATTGATTAAACATTTTCTGGCCAAAAGCGCGCATGAATTGCATGTCGATTCCAAGCGTCTCTCTCAAAACACGCTTAATTTTTTATCGCAACAGGATTTTCCCGGCAATGTGCGGCAGCTTGAAAATCTCTGCCATTGGATCACCGTCATGGCACCGAGCCAATTAGTCGAGATCAGCGATTTACCGCCGGATGTGCGTGGTGATAAATCCATTATGGCGGTGGACGGCGATTGGAAGCGCGCATTGGAGCGTGAGGTTACAGCGTCGTTAGGCCGTGGCGAAAAAGAAATTTACGACGTCTTAAATCGCCATTTTGAATCCGCGTTAATTGTGAAAGCACTTGAACATACGGGCGGACGCCGGATTGAAGCCGCAATCCTCCTGGGGATTGGGCGCAATACATTGACGCGCAAAATTGCTGAACTAAATTTGGATAGGAGCGGCAAAGAAGAGTGACCGCCTGTGGAACAAGCAAAACATTATTGTAAACGAGGCAGTAGGAGTATTTATGCGCATGAAAGCACGTCAATGCCAGGGTTTCGTTCGGACTACAGCCGTGATCAAAATCAGATTCTTTCGGTCTCCGACTGACCCGGCCGCCAACGCAGCAGCCGATTTTCTGCAAAAGTCACGACGTAATCGAGCAGCAATGCAAACACGGTCAGCACCAAAATACCGGCGAACACGGTATTGATATCGAACGTTCCTTCTGCCTGATGGATAAGATAGCCGACGCCTTTTGCGCTGCCCAAATATTCGCCCACTACCGCGCCCACAAATGCCATCCCGACCGAAGTATGCAGACTGGAAAATACCCAGGACGTCGCTGAGGGCAAATACACATAGCGTAGCAATTGTGCTTTCGAAGCCCCCAGCATCCGGGCATTATTGAGCACTACAGGCGATACTTCTTTCACCCCTTGATACACATTGAAGAAGACGATGAAAAAAACCAGCGTAACGCCTAGGGCCACCTTCGACCAGATACCGAGCCCGAACCACACCATGAAGATCGGTGCCAAAATTACGCGAGGCATGGCATTGGCGGCTTTGATGTAAGGATCAGCAATCGCCGAAGCCAGCGGCGCCAGCCCAAGCCATAAGCCCACACCCAGCCCACACAAGGTACCAATCACAAAGGCAAGCACAGTTTCTTGCAGCGTCACCCACAGGTGCGGATAAATTTCACCGTCAACAAACCAGATCCAGATCGCTGTGAAAATTCGCAGTGGCTCGCCAAAGAAAAAAGCCGCTTTATCGTTGTTATCAAAAAAGAAATTCGGCGCTAGGCCAGGCACGGTGAGGATATGCCATGCCGCAAAGAGCGCGACAAGCAGCAGAATTTGCCAGATCCACAGTGGTATTTTTTTCATGCGCTTTTTACGCCACCAACTTGTTGCGGGTCTGCTGATATCCCTTCAGCACTTCTTGTTTCATCGCGCTCCAGATTTGCTCATGCAGTTCCAGAAATCGCGGCGTCATGCGAATCTCGGCCACATCACGCGGACGCGGCAGGTCAATTATGAATTCACCGATCGGGTGTGTTGCCGGGCCAGCAGATAAGACGATGACGCGATCAGACAACGAAATTGCCTCTTCCAAATCATGCGTGATAAACAGGACAGATTTCTTATCAGTCTCCCACAGGGCAAGTAATTCATTTTCCATTAACTGCCGGGTTTGCACATCGAGCGCCGAAAATGGCTCATCCATCAACATTATTTTGGGATCAAGGATCAGCATCTGCGCGAGTGCTACGCGTTTGCGCATGCCCCCCGAAAGTTGGTGAGGATAGCGCGCGCCAAAACCGGCAAGGCCAACGCGTTCAAGCCATTCTTCTGCGCGTTTAATCGCGTCCATACGCGCTATGCCGCGAAACTGCAAACCCGCCATCACGTTATCCCGCGCAGATCGCCAGGGCATCAACGATTCGGCCTGGAACATATAACCGGCACGGGTATTGATACCGGATAGCGGCTCGCCCAATACTGTCACCTCACCCGCTGAAGCACGCAACAATCCCGCCGCGATATTGAGCAAGGTAGATTTGCCGCAGCCGGTGGGGCCGACCACGGAAACAAACTCGCCATCGGCAATATCCAGCGTGGTATCTTTTACCGCTGTATAGCTTGCGTTGCCGGATTTAGCCGCAAATGTCACCGTAAGATTACGCAATGACATCGCAGTGCGATGCATGGTGTTGTGCGGCGGATTGTGTAGCGGGTTGGACACAACGTTAGACACGGTTTTATGCATAGCTTTATGATCAACGCTCACTTATATTTCGCATCCGCTTTCAGCACAAAACGATTATCAAAGGTGGCATCAAGCTTGATGCTGTCGCCTGCGGCCATCACCGATGGCTCGAACTGCTTCAGAACTTTGTAAACATTTAGCGCTGCCTTCATGGTCATCTGGCCATCGGTGGAATAGCCGATCATGTTCTTGAGCAGCGCTTGCTTATATAGCGAGCGGTTGGCCGATATATACGCTTCGGGCAACACCGCCATTACTTGCTCTGGCGTGGCTTTGGCAAGCCAGCGCAGCGCACGCACCATCGCATTGACGACAGCTTGCGTGGTGTGAGGATTTTTCTTGATGAATTCATCGCTGGCGTAAATACAGGACGCCAGATAATCACCGCCATATAAATCTTTCATGCCGCGCTCGGTACGACTGTCAGCAACCGCGATGTATTTGCCGCTGGCCTCAAGCTGGCTGGTGACGGGATCAAGATTCGCCATCGCATCAATTTCACCCTTCTCCATCGCCGCCACCGCGCCGGCGCCTGCACCCGTGCCCACGATCGAAACATCTGAGGGTTTCAGGCCCTCTTTCGCCAGCAAATTATTGACAAACATATTGGTCGATGAGCCTGGTGCAGTAACGCCGATTTTTAGGCCTTTCAAATCTTTAGCTGATTTGTACTTTGCGGCTTTCTCTTTAGTCATTACCAGAGCAATGGAAGAGAAATTCGCCTGTAACACGACCGCCTTGATGTGCTGTTTTTTGGCCTGCATATTAATCGTATGCTCATACGCACCCGATACCAGATCTGCACTGCCACCTACCAGTGCCTGCAGCGCTTTGGCCCCGCCGGCAAAGTCAGGAATTTCAACCTCCAGCCCTTCATCTTTGAAGTAACCCTGACGCTCGGCGATGGTCAATGGCAAATAATAAAAAAGGTTCTTACCGCCGACCGCGATAGTGATTTTTTTCTTTTCTAGCGGTTGCGCAGTAGCGCTACTGGTGGCCAACGCAAACAATGTTCCCAGCGCGATGGGAGTAATCAGGTCAAAAGAAACAAAACGAATAAAAGCGGCAAGCGCAGTAATGCCCTTAATTATTTTTCCAAACATGATGCCTCCGGTATATTTAAGCAAATACGGCCAGCATAGAGCTGACTAAAACCTGAGTCCAATTTTTCCTGAAATAGAGCTAACGCTGCCTAGTTTTTCGGCCTCTAGCGCAAAATTGGTGGTTAGAAAATTCATGTTTACGCCAACAAACACGCGGGAATCGGTCGCGCTTACATTCTGGAGCAAGCCCACCTTAGGTGCGCTGGCGATGCGTACACTGCCGATGCCGATATAAGGCGTGATGA
This sequence comes from Burkholderiales bacterium, assembly GCA_025359985.1. Lineage (GTDB taxonomy): Bacteria > Pseudomonadota > Gammaproteobacteria > Burkholderiales > Usitatibacteraceae > UKL13-2. Next base: position 12,040 of record JANYDB010000012.1, read on the forward strand.
ACGTAAGCTTTTTGGAAACCATCGCATCTACGGCCACAGTAGATAAATTAACCTGCGAAATACCCGTGGTCTTGCTGCCGGATAAACGCAGCGCAACCGAAGGTGTGGTTAAGCCATCTTCCATAATTTGATATCGCACCTCAGCGCCAATCAGTGAAGCGTCCAGACCAGAAATACGGCTCACAAATGCGCCAGTATCAAAGCCAGCGGGCAAGCCCTTGTGGATATGCAGCTTCGGAATAAATAAATTCGATGTGTCGCCCCCGCCCGCTCGTTTCAGTATGCTTGAGTTTTCTATTTTTGATTCGGTAAGCTCAATGCCCACATCAAAACCGGTAATACCCAATCCATTGCCCGGCGTCACCCCACGGTAGGCGGCCGCTGCCCCGATATCTTTTGATAGTCTGGAAAATTGATTTTGCGACAGGGTTGATAAATTATCAAGTCCGCCCGCATTTGCGCTAATGCAGGCAAATGCCGCCAGCGTACCGAGGATGCCAACCCGACCCGTCGCGATGCCTGCGCTGATCCATTTTTGGTCAAGAAAATTATTCACGATAATGTTCTTCAAATTATGCACTCCCCATAATGCTTGCGCACGAATGTTTAAAAAAATCAAATCGCCCATTTCATTTCAGCCCACACGAAATCTAAGCCGTGTAAAGCTTTTCGGGGACGGAATGCAAGTGCATGGTCTTGCCCGCCTTCATAACCTGGCCCGGCACTTCATGACCAACGATGAGAGGAATTTTTATCGCGGCGGCCAAAAGTTTGTCGAGGTCTATACCCGTATCAAAACCCATATCCTGCAGCATATTTACCAAATCTTCGGTGCTGATATTGCCGGTGGCGCCCGGTGCAAACGGACAGCCGCCGAGACCTGCAATCGAGGCGTCATAGTGCGTCACACCAGCCGTAATACCGGCCACCACATTCGCCAAACCCATACCGCGCGTATTGTGGAAATGCAGTGTAACTTCTGTTTGCGGGAAACGCTGCATGGCCGCACGCATCATGCGCTCAACCTGACGCGGATTGGCCATACCGGTGGTGTCTGCAAAGGTGACACCGTCAAAACCCAACTCGATATACCGGGCAGCAAAATCCAGAACCCGAGCCTCAGGCACTGCCCCTTCAAACGGACAGCCAAATGAGGTTGATACACAACCATTTAGTTTGATACCCGCTGCTTTTGCCATCGGCACCATGACTGCGAAATCTTCCAGCGATTGTGCGGTGGTGCGTTTTACATTGGCCATGTTGTGGGTTTCGGATGCAGACATAAAAAGATTCATCTCATCAATTTTTGCGCCTGACTGATGACAAGTTACCGCTCGTTGCATGCCACGAATATTAGGCGTGAGCGCGGTATAGATTACATCTGCGTTGCGCTCGATATTAGCGAGCACGGCTTCTGCATCCGCCATATTGGGTACGAATGTGGGATGCACAAACGAGGTAACTTCTATTTTAACCAAGCCGGTACGAGATAGCTGATCGATGAATGCAACTTTGGTTTCGGTCGGGATAAATGTTTTCTCAATTTGAAAACCGTCGCGCACGCCTACCTCATTAATATAAATGCGTTGTCCTACTATTGACTGGCTCATCAAATAATTCCTCGTGTTTTAAGTTCGGCCTGCGCCACTTTGTCGTAACCCAAGCCTTGCAAAACTTCGGCTGTGTGTTCGCCCAGCTTGGGCCCTATCCATCGAGTTTTGCCCGGCGTCGCAGACAGCTTTGGCACAATACCGGGCAACAACAATTCATTATCGCCTAGCTGATGCTTTTCGATCATCGCCCGCGCCTGAAATTGCAGGTCTTTCACAATATCAGCAATGGAAAAAATTCGTCCCGCGGGCACATCCGCTTTTCCCAACACAGCAAGCGCTGCATCTAACGTGTTTGCAGCGGTCCATGTGCCGATAGCCTCATCAAGCTCGTGCGTGCGCGCGGTTCGGCCTGCATTATTAGCAAGCATCGGATCGTTCGCCAAATCTGCGCGGTCAATGGCATTCATCATACGTTTGAAAATCGAATCTCCGTTCGCGCCGATAACAATATATTGTCCATCGCCGCACCGATACGTATTCGACGGCACAATGCCGGGCAATGAGGCGCCAGTGCGCTCGCGCACAAAACCGGTCATGCCATACTCCGGCAACATCGATTCCATCATGGAAAAAACGGCTTCATACAGCGCGACATCAACCATCTGCCCGCGTCCTGTTTGGTGGCGATGATGTAGCGCCATCAAGGCGCCCATTACGCCATACATAGCCGCCAACGAATCGCCAATCGAAATGCCCACCCGCACCGGGGCGCGATCCGCGTAGCCAGTGATGTAGCGCATACCGCCCATTGATTCACCAATCGCACCAAAACCAACGCGGTCTTTATACGGTCCTGTCTGGCCAAAGCCGGAGAGCCGCACCATAATGAGCCCGGGATTTTCGACGCTCAGCTGTTCATAGCCCAGATTCCATTTTTCCATTGTGCCCGGGCGAAAATTTTCGACGAGGATATCGGCGCCGACGATAAGCTTGCGCGCAATTTCCTGGCCTTCTTTTTCGCGCAAATTTAGCGTGACTGATTTTTTATTACGTGCCTGTACATACCACCAGAGCGAGGTTTTTTCATTACCGTCATCATGTAATTTTCGCCAGGTTCTCAACGGATCGCCGCCATGACCGGACTCGTCGGCGGGCGTCTCGATTTTGATCACTTCCGCGCCGAACTCTGCCAACAAGCGACCGCAAAACGGGCCTGCAATCAGGCTGCCCATTTCAATTACTTTCAATCCTGCCAACGGGCCCGCTGACGCGGTCTTTTCTGTACCGTTTGATGCTGCGCTCATGGCGAATTATCTTCGTCAAACAGTGCAGCAACAGCAGCATGATCAAAGCGGTATTCCTCGTTACACATATCGTCTTTGACGATGATTTCACCTAACTCTGCCAAGGTGGCATCCAGCTCATGACGACCCAATGAGCGTAACATATTCTTTACTTTTTCTTCATCGCGACGGCAGTCGCTGAACACTAGCTTGGGCTCGTAAAGTCTGACATCTTCCTCATGGAAAAGCCGCTGCAGTAAAACTTCGGCGTCCAGCATTATTAGCTCATCCGCCCTTACCGAGGCAGCCAATTGCTCAACGCGCGCCCATCCATCGGGATCTTTCGCGTCCGCCTTGGGCAACTTTTGCAGCAGCAGTGCGCCAGCACCTTGTTCATTGGCGGCTAGCCACAGGTGTGTGGGCAATTGTTCGGATTGATCAAAATAGTGTTCAAAACACTCGGCCACCGTAAGGCCTGAAACTGGCACGATACTTTGATACATTTGTCCGGTTTCAGCGTGCGCAACGGTTAATGCCACACGCCCACCGCTCACCCACTCTGCAAATGTTGCCGAGCAAGCGGTAGTTTCAAATGAAGCCATGCCGCGAATTCCCAATGCATCGGTACAATCCACCACCGCCAGCTTGGCAATAGCCCCACCCTGAATTTGTAAAGTTGCGCGGCCTTGATGTTTTAGCCCCGCACCAACGAGTACAGATACACAGGCCATTTCACCCAAATAACTCACCACATGCGACGGATAATTCCGACCTGCGATCAGACCGCGCCACGCATCGGAAAGCCTAACCACTTGCCCGCGAATCTCAAGATTTTCAAGCGTAAAGCGACAACTGAAATCGGTTATGTTATTCATGAAAGGGTTTCATGGCTTGAAAGCCGCGCCAGTGCTGGTGTTTGGAAGAGGTCTCATTTGCGCCGATAATTTTGGCGCGTTTCCTTGAACCCGGGCGGGAGCAGGTACCGTAAGAAGAGGAAATCATCGCCCGCGTTAAATAACAATTCAGGGTTTTTTTATAGGTCGCGTCCAGTCGGGCCTAGTCGCTTGGATTTTCGGGTTCAAAGTGAGTTCGCCCGCTGCAGCATCTTTCCACACGGTCGTTCCCGCCGCGATCGTTGCACCTTTGCCAACGACAATTGGCGCCACTAATTGCACATCAGAACCAATGTGCACGTTATCTTGGATGACAGTCCGATGTTTGTTGGCGCCATCATAATTACAGGTGATGGTGCCTGCGCCAATGTTGACATTTTCGCCAACGGTCGCATCACCAACATAAGATAAGTGATTTGCTTTAGAACCTGAACCAACAATACTCGCTTTGACTTCTACAAAGTTGCCAATGTGTACGCCATCTGCGAGCGTGGTGTCGGGACGAATTCGGGCATAGGGCCCGATGCGGGCGTGTTGGCCAATTTCAGCCCCGTCAATAAATGAAAATGGCAATATTTCCGTACCCTCCCCTATTTTACAATTTCTCAAAATGCAATTAGCACCGATTTTGGTGCGCGCGTCTAGATGAACGCGACCTTCAAAAATACAGTTCACATCAATTGTGACGTCTTCAGCCGTCGTTAATTCACCGCGCACATCGAACCTTGCAGGATCTATCAACATGACCCCTGCCGACATCAAACGCTCAGCCTTTTCATGCTGAAATATCCGCTCCAATTGGGCGAGCTGCTCCTTGGTGTTGACGCCTGCGATTTCGAACTCGGTATCCGGTGACAATGTTTGCACAGCACAGCCTTCAGCAACGGCGAGAGCCAAAATATCCGTTAAATAATATTCGCCTTGCGCGTTGCGATTACCTAATTGCGGCAGCCATTTTTTGAGCAGCACCGTCGGACAGGCCAGGAAACCCGTATTAATTTCGTGGATAGTGCGCTCAGCATCAGTGGCATCTTTGTCTTCAATAATGCCGATGACCTGGCCCTTGCCTTCATCATCACCCCGCCTTTGATGGTTGCGCAAAATGCGCCCAAGCCCATCGGGATTGGCTACCGTCATGGTTAGCCAGGCGAGCGTATGTTGATGTGCGACTGCCGCCAGCTTGGCTAGTGTGGAAGCGCGAATGAGCGGAACGTCGCCATATAGCACTAGTGTAATGCCCGTGGACGGCAATTGCGGCAATGCCTGTAATACCGCATGGCCAGTGCCGAGTTGCGGATCTTGTTTGATCCAGACAAGCGGCTGATCCATAAATGCTGCGCGCACGGCCTCTCCGCCGTGACCATACACAACATAAATTTTATCCGGGAACAACTGAGCTGCAGCTGCGAACACATGCGCCAACATGGGCTTACCTGCAAGCGGATGCAAGACTTTGGGTAACGCAGATTTCATGCGCTTGCCTTGCCCTGCGGCTAGAACAACAACGCTAAGTGTTTTGTTGTCGGGCGTTTGGGCGGACGCCATATTTAAATCGATGGGCTGGGTTGCAGAAGTCATGTTTGCAAGCTCTCAACGAATCTATTAACCAGACAGCGTGCGAAAATTAGTCCGCACAAAAAGAAAAAGGCAGCGGGGATTAATCCGCTGCCTAAAATTGTATTTCGCCTCTAAACCGTTACGGCAATTTATTGTACCGCAATTATTTATTTTCTGCGCAATTTTTGAATAGCCTGTAACTGAGCAGCCAACTGAGCCAACTCGGCCACCACAAGCGCCCTGTCTTGACCGCTTGCGCGGTTAGTAAGCGCTTCTTCAGCTTGCCGTTTAGCTTCTTTAACTTTAGCCTCATCCAAGTCACGCGCTCGGATTGAGGTATCTGCCAAAATGGTTAAACCTTTAGGCTGCACTTCTAAAATGCCGCCAGATACATAGATGACTTCATCATGCTCTTGGCCTGCCAGTTTTACCTTAACCGTTCCGGGGCGGATTCGGGTCAGCAATGGAGTATGACCGGGCAAAATTCCCAGCTCGCCCGTTTCACCGGGTGCTACAACCATCTCGGCTTCACCTGAGAAGATTGCCTGTTCGGCAGAAACAATATTTACGTGCAAAGTTGCCATGATAATTTCAGTTCGCTTTTGTTTTCCAGCTTCACGGTTTTTTGTTTACAAAAACAATCTGGCTCAGCCAGTGGTTTTACAAACCAGGCTCGACGAAAGTAGGGGTTCGCTTTCGTCAAAAGGTTTAGTTCATTTTTTTGGCTTTTTCAAACGCCTCGTCAATACCACCCACCATGTAAAACGCCTGCTCAGGCAATGCATCGCATTCGCCATCCACAATCATTTTGAAGCCTCGGATGGTTTCTTTCAATGACACGTATTTGCCGGGCGATCCTGTGAAAACCTCCGCGACGTGAAATGGTTGCGACAGGAAGCGTTGAATTTTACGCGCCCGCGCTACCGCCAATTTATCTTCCGGTGACAACTCGTCCATACCCAAAATGGCAATAATGTCGCGCAACTCTTTGTAGCGCTGCAGAGTTGCCTGCACCCGGCGGGTCACAGTGTAATGCTCGTCGCCAATCACGTTGGGATCAATCTGGCGTGACGTTGAGTCCAGCGGATCCACTGCGGGATAAATACCGAGTGACGCAATATCGCGCGACAGCACCACGGTTGCATCCAGGTGAGCGAAGGTTGTAGCTGGCGATGGATCAGTCAAGTCATCGGCGGGCACATACACCGCTTGAATTGAGGTAATCGAACCGGTCTTAGTGGAGGTAATGCGCTCTTGCAGTACGCCCATTTCTTCGGCCAGTGTCGGCTGATAACCCACCGCAGACGGCATACGACCCAGCAGCGCGGACACTTCCGTACCGGCCAAAGTATAACGATAAATATTGTCTACAAAGAACAGAATATCGCGACCCTCATCACGGAATTTCTCCGCCATCGTCAAGCCGGATAGCGCTACGCGCAAACGGTTGCCTGGGGGCTCATTCATCTGACCAAACACCATCGCGACTTTTGACTTGGAGAGGTCGTCTTTGTTGATAACGCCTGCATCCGTCATCTCGTGATAGAAGTCATTACCTTCGCGGGTACGCTCACCCACGCCAGCAAACACCGACAAACCTGAGTGTTCCTTAGCGATGTTATTGATGAGTTCCAGCATATTTACGGTTTTGCCCACGCCCGCGCCGCCAAACAATCCAACCTTGCCGCCTTTAGCGAACGGGCAGATCAAGTCGATAACTTTAATTCCGGTCTCAAGCAAATCAACGGAAGGCGACAGCTCATCAAATTTTGGTGCCGGTTGATGAATCTCGCGACGCTCTTCGCATTTGATCGGGCCTTGCTCATCAATCGGGCGACCTAACACATCCATAATCCGGCCCAACGTGCCCAAACCAACGGGAACGCGAATGCCGGCACCGGTTCCGTTCACTTTCATGCCGCGACGAATACCGTCGGATGAACCCATCGCGATGCAGCGCACCACGCCGTCGCCCAGTTGTTGCTCAACTTCGAAGGTCAGACCCTTTTCAGCAAAGCTTGCCTGATCGCTATCCTGCAGCGTCAGCGCTTCATAGACTTTCGGGATGGAACCGTGAGGGAACTGAATATCCACCACCGCACCGATACATTGAACGACTGTTCCTTGGCTCATGATTAATTCCTAAACTAAATTTTATTCAAATTCTGTATTCGGCGGGAGCTTGCGACTAAACAGCCGCAGCACCGCCAACGATTTCTGATAACTCTTTGGTGATAGCAGCTTGACGCGCTTTGTTGTAAGTCAACTTCAAGTCGTCAATCACTTTTTTTGCATTATCAGTGGCTGATTTCATGGCAACCATGCGGGCTGATTGCTCCGATGCAATATTTTCTGATACCGCCTGATAAATAATGGCTTCAACATAGCGGACCAACAATTCATCCAGCACTACTTGTGGGTCTGGTTCATAAATATAATCCCACGAAGAATCTGGCACACCCAGTTTGTCGCCCGTCAGCGGAAGCAACTGTTCGCAAACCGCCTCTTGCTTCATAGTGTTAATAAATTGGGTGTAACACAGATAAAGTGCGTCGATTTTGCCTTCGCTAAATGCGTCAAGCTGAATTTTTACAGGGCCAATCATTTTGTCCAGATGAGGCTTGTCGCCCAAGCCCAGCACATGCGAAACAACCGGGATTCCATAGCGCTGCAAGAATGAAAACCCTTTGGCACCAATCGCGGTAGCCTGAACTTTGGCATTGCCGCCTTCCCACTCTTTAACCTTATTCACCAACAAACGCATCACGTTGGTGTTTAAACCTCCGCACAAACCTTTGTCTGAGGTAACCATGATAACGCCGATGTTGCGAACCAAATCTCGCTTCATCAAAAATGGATGTTTGTAATCCGGATTTGCATGCGATAAGTTGGCCGCTACACTACGAATCTTTTCGCCGTACGGACGAGCTGCGCGCATACGCTCCTGCGCCTTGCGCATCTTGGCTGCAGCGACCATCTCCATGGCCTTAGTGATCTTGCGCGTATTTTCTACGCTCTTGATCTTAGTACGAATTTCTTTTGAGCCTGCCATAGTGTCTCTGAACTGTTGATAAGCCGTTAGTCGTTTTAAACGGTAGGTATGCAGCGAGCAAATTTACGCGTTAATGATTTGCCCGCTCATCAATGACTCTAGAAAGTCTAGTAGGCGCCCGTTTTCTTGAAGTCTGCAACGGCTGCGTGCAATGCTTTTTCATCTGCCTCGGACAAATTGTTAGCTTTGTCGATGGAATCAATTAAGGCAGCATATTTTGATTTCACAAAATCACGCAGTGATTTTTCAAACGCGAGCGCTTTGCTTACTTCTACATCGTCCATGTAATTATTGTTCACCGCGAACAAGCTCAACGCCATTTCCCAAACCTGCATCGGCGAATACTGCGCCTGTTTCATTAACTCGGTGACCAACTTGCCGCGCTCAAGCTGCTTGCGTGTGGCTTCATCCAGATCAGATGCGAACTGCGCAAACGCGGCCAATTCACGATATTGCGCCAACGCCAAGCGCACGCCTGCGCCAGTATCCTTACGCTTCATGATCTTGGTCTGCGCCGCACCGCCCACGCGCGACACCGATACTCCGGCGTTAATCGCTGGGCGAATACCGGCGTTAAACAAATCAGTTTCCAGGAAAATCTGGCCGTCAGTAATCGAGATCACGTTGGTCGGCACGAACGCCGAAACGTCACCCGCCTGGGTTTCAATAATCGGCAAGGCGGTCAATGAACCGGTTTTGCCTTTAACTGCGCCGTTGGTAAATTTCTCAACATAATCTTCATTGACACGAGCAGAACGCTCAAGCAAGCGCGAGTGCAAATAAAACACATCACCCGGATAGGCTTCACGGCCCGGCGGGCGACGCAGCAACAGCGAAATTTGACGATACGCAACAGCTTGCTTAGAAAGATCGTCATAAATAATCAGTGCATCTTCACCACGATCACGGAAATATTCGCCCATCGTGCAGCCCGAATACGGCGCCACGAATTGCATTGCAGCCGATTCAGACGCGGATGATGCCACCACAATCGTGTAGCTCATCGCGTCATGCTCTTCGAGCTTGCGCACCACGTTGGCAATAGTAGATGCTTTTTGACCTACCGCAACGTAAACGCAGGTAACGTCTTTGCCTTTTTGGTTAATGATTGCGTCAATCGCGACCGCCGTTTTACCGGTTTGACGGTCCCCAATAATCAATTCGCGCTGACCACGACCGACTGGAACCATTGCGTCAATGGATTTCAAACCGGTTTGGAGCGGCTGTGAAACTGATTTACGGGCAATAACGCCGGGCGCTACCTTCTCAATAATGTCGGTCATCTTGGCGTTGATCGGACCTTTGCCGTCAATCGGCTGACCCAATGCATTAACAACACGGCCTTTGAGTTCAGGGCCAACGGGCACGTCCAAAATACGGCCCGTACACTTGACAGTATCGCCTTCGGAAATATGCTGATATTCACCTAAGACCACCGCGCCGACCGAGTCGCGCTCAAGGTTCAGCGCGAGACCGAAAGTGCCACCAGGGAATTCCAGCATTTCACCCTGCATGGCGTCAGCCAAGCCGTGCACGCGGCAAATACCATCGGTCACTGAGATAACGGTACCTTCGGAACGCTTTTCAGCGGCCGTAGGCATAGCTTGAATTTTTGACTTAATCAGTTCGCTGATTTCGGCGGCGTTGATTTGCATTTAAAACTCCGATACTTAAATTCTGAATTTTGTTTTTGCCCAAGTACGTTATTGCACTAGAGATTGAGCCATCTTGTTTAATGTGTCGCGCACCGAGGCATGAACCACATCATCCCCCACCTGCACGCGCGCACCACCGATCAGCGTTTCATCCACCATCACGACCGCTTCAACGCGTTTACCGTATTTTTTCGCCAACGCTTCGACCATGCCCGCTTTGTCCGCATCCGACATCGGGAACGCGCTGGTAATCGTCGCCTTCACCACACCATCATGTTCACGCTGCAAACGCTCAAAATGCTCGGCAATAAACGGCAGCAATGATGCCTTACCGTTGCCAATCAAAAGTAATACCGCGTTTGCCAATGGTACAGGCACATTTCCGCCCGCAACACTGCTCATCAGGTTCGCTTTTTCGGTCGAACTCACGTTCGGGTTACTGACCAGTGAGGCCATTTGTGGATTCGAGGCAATGACGCCGAACGACTTCAGCTTGGCACCAACGCCCACAACATCATTGCCGTCCACCGCCGAGCGAAAAATCGCCTCGGCATAGGGACGGGCAACGGTAGTCAGCTCAGCCATTACAGTTGCGCCCTCAATTGACTCAGCATGTCCGCGTGCACCTTGGCATCTACTTCGCGCTTCAGGATTTTTTCAGCGCCGGCGATCGCCAGGACAGCCACTTGGTCACGGAGCTGTTCTTTAGCTTTTTGCTTTTCCATCTCGATTTGGGCATGCGCCGCCGCAATGATGCGATCGGCTTCCACCTTGGCTTGCACCTTGGCTTCGTCAATTTGCACTTGTGCCTGTTTGTCGTTCAACGCTTTCATTTCAGTCGCGGCTTGACGCGCCTCTTTCATCATCGCGTCTTTTTGCTTCTGGCCTTCAGCGAGCGCGGCTTTGCCTTTTTCGGCTTCGGCCAAACCTTCGGCGATTTTCTTGTTGCGGGCATCAATGGCCGTCATTAACGGCGGCCAAATGAATTTGTACGCAAATGCAATGAGCAAGGCAAACCACACCGCCATCGCAAACAACGTCGCATTGGGCATCATAACGACGACCCTTTCATCAGATCAGTCAAATAAATGGGAAAAGGAGAATTACCTGATTGCACTGAGCAATGGATTGGCGAATGCAAAGAACATCGCGATACCCACACCGATCAAGAATGCCGCATCGATCAAACCAGCCAACAAGAACATGAATTTTTGCAACTGTGGAATCAGCTCGGGCTGACGGGCTGCGGATTCCAGGAACTTGGAACCCATGATGCCGATGCCGATACAAGCGCCCAATGCGCCTAGGCCGATAATCATGCCGATGGCGAGGGCCATATTGGATTGAACGAGGGCGATGAACTGTGCCATTTATATTTTCCTTTCGAGGTCGAAAACAATTGCTAGTTTAAGTTACATTAATTACAAATTATTGAATCAAATCGGGTCAATGATGCTCTTGGGCCATTGCGATATAGACCACTGATAACACCATAAAAATGAAGGCCTGCAACAAAATAATCAGAATATGAAATACCGCCCAGCCCCAGCTCAAGATAATTGATCCCGCCGTAAATACACCGCCCAACATGCCGAGCAGGCCCAGCAGCATAAATATCAACTCACCCGCATACATATTGCCGAACAACCGCATCCCGAGCGACACCGGCTTAGAAATCAATTCGATGATGTTAATCGCTAAATTAGGAATCCACATCGCCGGGCTCGAACCAAATGGCGCGGTGAATAATTCATGGACAAAGCCACCCACACCCTTGGACTTGAAGCTAAAGAAAATAATCAGAATAAATACCGTGAACGACATCGCGAAAGTGACGCTCAGGTTAGTAGATGGCACGGCTTTCCAGTGCGGTAAGCCCATCGCTTCGGTCGCCTTGGCGACAAAATCGAGCGGGATCAAATCCATCAGGTTCATCATGAACACCAGCACAAATATTGTCAGTGCCAATGGGCTCAAAAATTTACGGTCGCCGGGGAATACATCCTTGACGGTGTTGTCAACAAACTCAAGCACCAGCTCGACGAAGCCCTGCAGTCGGCCCGGCACGCCAGCCGTTACACGGCGAGCAACCAGCCAGAAAACACCCAAACCAACCACACCAACAATAATCGACATGACCAGAGAGTCAACATCAATCTGCCAAAAGCCACCGTCACCCAAGCTAATACGCAAATTTTGAAGGTGATGCTCAATATATTCTGAAGGCGTGATTGATTCGTTGCTAGATGACATGATTCGTTTATATTTTATTTAGCGAATAATAAAAACTGCAAGCCAATGGCCCAATAAAGTTACACCCACCGCAGCCACCAGCCAGCCCGCAAAGAACCCACCGCTGGCTAGCGCACACCATAACAATATGAGCATGACGATTATTTTTGCCGCTTCTGCCAACACGTGCCGACGCAGCACATTGCCTGCTGAAGTTGCGGAGACTTTAGATTCCCTTGCCAAAGCTGCGTATACAAGGCTGCTCATCAATACCGCAACACCACCTGTGAGCGCTGAGATAAAAGCGATTTGCCCTTCCGCAACACTAGCAATCGCCGCGAATATTAGCGCTAACAATACTTGAAGAAGAAAAACCTTTTGGTAAAGCCGTTCCAGAGAATCCGTCAGCATCAAACACCTCAAAAAACTTTAGATCTTGCTTTAACCAACGCCACTCACAAAGCACAACGATTATAAGCGCTGAATCATATTCCAGTCAAACCCTTTTGACGCGGCGCAACATGATTTCAAGTGCGGGTAAGCGCTTGATAGCAAAGCGCTATATTTTACTATTCTGCATATTATTGAGGCGCTTTATACCACAACATTGCCAATATAAAATCGCGTTATTTAAGCTTGACGCGCTCCAGTATGCCGTCGAGGTGTTCGTAATTCATAAACTTGATCGTTAATGAACCCTTGCCTTTTTTATCTGCCTTAATAGATACGTGCGTGCCCAACTTTTCGGCCAAGTCATTTTCCAGTTGACGGGTATCCACATCAACAGTCATTGTTGTCTTTGATGCTTTAAGCGGTGTGCTTTGGGCTTTAACTAAACGTTCAGCCTCACGTACGCTTAGGTTTTTATGCACAATTTGATGCGCCAATTCGACTTGCCTGGATTTGACGAGCGACAGCAACGCGCGCGCGTGGCCCATATCAAGCTTGCCTTCCATGACCATATCCTGCACGGGCTTCGCAAGTTCCAGCAGGCGCAATAAATTTGACACCGCCGTACGAGAGCGGCCCACCGCCTGCGCCGCCTCCTCGTGAGTAAGCTTGAATTCCTCAATTAGGCGCTGAATGCCGGCGGCCTCTTCCATCGCGTTTAAATCTTCACGCTGAATATTTTCGATGAGGCCGATTCCGAGTGCGGCATCATCGGCAATCTCGCGCACCAGCACCGGCACGGTGGCAAGGCCTGCAATTTGCGCGGCACGCCAGCGACGCTCACCAGCGATAATTTCAAATTTGCCGTCAGTAACCTCTCGGGTCAGGATCGGCTGCACAATGCCGCGCTGCCTGATCGACTGGGCCAACTCTTCAAGTGCGGCTTTATCCATGCGCGTACGCGGTTGATATTTGCCGGGCTTTAAGTCGCCAATTGGCAATTCGCGCAATTCGCTAGGTGCCGCCGACTCATCTGATTTAGCGCCACCTAAAAGCGCATCAAGACCACGGCCAAGTGCTTTATTTTTAATCATGCTACCGCTTCCACGTTATCTTCCGCATTAACAGACTCTTTAATTTCAATACCCTGGCGACCAAGCAATTCTCTTGCGAAAGCCATATGGGCGACTGCGCCTTTTGATGTAGGGTCATACAGAATCACGGGCTTGCCGTATGACGGCGCTTCAGCAATGCGGATATTGCGTGGAATAACCGTATCAAAAACTTTATTGCCAAAATGGTTTTTTATTTCATCCGAAACCTGATGGGTGAGCGAGGAGCGCGGGTCATACATGGTTCGTACCAATGCTTCAATCTCAATCTTGGGATTCAGGTTTGCCTTTACTTTACGCAGCGTGCCAACCAAATCACTCAAGCCTTCCAGCGCGTAGTATTCACATTGCATCGGAATGATGACAGAGTCTGCTGCGGTCAGGGCATTTACGGTCAACATATTGAGCGCAGGTGGGCAATCAATCACCACAAAATCATAATCTTCCACAACGGTCGCAAGCGCTTCTTTTAATCTGAACTCACGATGATCAATATTGATCATTTCAATTTCAGCACCTGCCAACTCGCGGTTTGCGGGCAAAACATCATAGCGACCCGGCGCACGCACACGCGCTTCGACAACGCTATATTCGCCCAACAAAACGCCATACAGGGTTTTGGCAACACCGTTTTTATCAATGCCGCTCCCGGTTGTCGCGTTACCCTGCGGATCAAGATCAATCAATAAAGCGCGTTGACCATAATGCGCCAACGTGGCCGAGAGATTAACGGCGACCGAGGTCTTGCCTACTCCCCCTTTTTGATTAGCAACTGCAAATATTTTCATATCCTGCTTTCTTTGATCTTTTCTTCGGTTTGTTCGTCAGCTTGTTGTTTAACTTTTTTAAGAACAATTAAATGTCGTTCTCCGTCTACTTGCGGCACATACAGTTTTATCACCGCACTGACTTGAAAACTCATTGCTGAATTTTCAGCCAGACGAGCCATTTCATCATGCGGATAAACGCCCTTCATCGCAAACATCAGGCCATCTTCAGCAGCTAAATGTGCAGCATTATTTACAAAATTCGACAGCTCCGCAAACGCACGGGAAACAACGATATCGAATTTTTTCAATGGTGAAAAACGTTCTACGCGCGCGCACTCTACCTGAGCATTTTTCAAATCCAGCTCACTGATGGCCTGTCGGATAAAAACCGTTTTCTTTTGCTGACTATCAAGCATCGTTATCTGCATATCCGGCCGCGCAATGGCAAGCGGCAAGCCAGGTAATCCGCCGCCGGTTCCAACATCAAGCATCGTTCTTGCCAAACCCACGTGCGGCAACAAGGCAAGGCTGTCAAGGATATGCAAGCCGATCATTCGTACCGGCTCGCGCACGGCGGTGAGGTTATAAGTTTTATTCCATTTGTCGAGCAACGAAACGTACTGCAACAATCTTTGCTGTTGTTCCGCTGATAGCAACCAGCCGGCACTGTTTAGCCCATTATTGAGTACGGTGGCGTGTGATATTTCAGATTTTATGCTGCCAATAAGATTGGACATGGGGGCTTTTGATACTTTGCTAAACGCCAAACACTTAAAAGCTGGCAGACCCGTAACAAAAACCCGCCTGTATACGCGCCTGGAATGCGCGCTTGGTATAACGAATTTACGCTGATCTTTTTTCTTCTAGACGCGATTTCATGGCTGCGGGCGAATCTGCTGACGCATTTTTTCTTGCCTCGCGAAAGCCTCGCTTGACATGCACCAATAGTAATGAAACGGCGGCGGGCGTTATGCCCTGAATTCGCCCGGCTTGGCCAATTGTTTCAGGCTTATATTGATTGAGTTTAAGTTGCACCTCTTTGGATAAACCCTGCACATGCAAGTAATCAATATCGCTCGGCAAACGCGTTTCTTCCTGCGCCCGGCTGTACGCAACTTCATCTTGCTGCCGATCAATATAACCTTGATATTTTGCCGCTATTTCAACTTGTTCCGCAACAGCCTCATCTTCAACCCTCTCGCCTGCCATGGGCAGCGTCATAAGGCCATCATAGCTCACATTAGGCCTACGCAATAAATCAAAAAGCGAATATTCACGCTCGATCATCTGCCCCAAGACCCGCATGGAATCTGATTCTCCGAGGATTGCAGGCTGTGCCCAGGAGGCCTTTAATCTGGCGGTTTCGCACTCAACAGCTTCCCGTTTTTGGCTAAAGGCACGCCAACGCACATCATCAACCAAACCTAAACTGCGACCGATTTCAGTCAGGCGCATATCTGCGTTGTCTTCGCGCAATTGCAGGCGGTATTCGGCGCGACTGGTGAACATACGGTAGGGCTCGGTAACGCCGCGTGTAATGAGATCATCTACCAGCACGCCCAAGTACGCCTCATCACGGCGTGGACACCAGCTCGGCTTTTCCTGGGAATAACGTGCTGCATTAATACCCGCCAACAAACCTTGTGCTGCCGCCTCTTCATAGCCGGTGGTGCCGTTAATTTGGCCCGCAAAAAATAGCCCGGTAATTGCT
The DNA here is from genome assembly GCA_025359985.1 of Burkholderiales bacterium. Lineage (GTDB taxonomy): Bacteria > Pseudomonadota > Gammaproteobacteria > Burkholderiales > Usitatibacteraceae > UKL13-2. The sequence continues at coordinate 28,248 of JANYDB010000012.1, forward strand.
TTGGTCTCAAGCGATGATTTGAGTCCACGCGGATCAAAGTAATCGTACTCAATTGCATAGCCGGGGCGCAGAATATGCGCGTTTTCCAATCCAGGAATGGAACGCACCAACTTATATTGCACATCGAAAGGCAGTGATGTTGAAATGCCGTTTGGATAAAACTCGTTCGTCGTCAAACCTTCCGGCTCAAGGAAAATCTGATGGCTCGATTTATCCGCAAATCGATGAATTTTATCTTCAATTGATGGGCAATAGCGCGGACCAATACCTTCAATAACGCCAGTAAACATCGGCGAGCGATCTAGGCCTGCACGAATCGCATCATGAGTTTCGGCATTTGTGTGTGTAATCCAGCAAGAAAGCTGACGCGGATGCATTTCACGCGTACCCAAGTAGGAAAACATCGGAGCAGGTGCATCTCCAGGCTGTTCCTGCATTTTGGAGAAGTCAATGCTACGGCCATCAATACGAGGAGGCGTCCCGGTTTTTAAACGACCTACTGGTAAATTCAGCTCGCGCAAGCGGACGGCCAAGGTCGTTGCCGGCGGATCGCCCGCTCGACCAGCCGCATAATTTTCCAAGCCGACATGAATCTTACCTGCGAGGAATGTCCCTGCAGTTAACACTACTGCATTGGCTGCAAAGCAAAGACCAACTTGCGTGATTGCCCCCGTTACGCGGGGCATGCCGTCAGATTCATCCAGCATTAAATCGTCGACTGCTTGCTGGAAAAGCCATAGGTTTGGCTGATTTTCTAGCCTGCGCCGAATCGCCGCCCGGTATAACACTCGATCCACTTGGGCGCGCGTGGCACGCACAGCCGGGCCTTTACTGGCGTTTAGTATACGAAACTGAATGCCCGCTTCATCGGTTGCAATCGCCATTGCGCCACCCAACGCGTCAATTTCTTTGACCAAATGCCCTTTGCCAATTCCACCGATGGAGGGATTACAAGACATCTGCCCTAAGGTTTCAATGGCGTGCGTAAGCAAACAGGTTTTAGCGCCAGCTCGGGCGGACGCAAGAGCGGCTTCGGTACCGGCATGGCCGCCTCCGATCACAATGACATCAAAACGAGTTGGAAAGTCCATGATTTTGCTAGACAAACTACCAAATTTTATACTGGATTTTGATTCTAAGCGATTGATGGGGAAAAGGCTATGCTTAGCCCGAATCTCAGGCACTTATTCGCGAGGCGATTGCACTTTTAAGTTCTAAGGACGCAGCCGTAAGAGTGAACGATGTTGTTTCACGTGAAACCTGATTCAAAAACTATTTTCCAATACAAAATTTCCCAAAAATTTCTCCCAATAAATCATCTGATGTAAATTCGCCCGTGATAGAGGCAAGTGCGCGTTGAGCCAACCGCAATTCCTCGGCAAACAACTCAAATGCTAAACCCGGCAATGCGGCCCGCTCAAGATGTTGATCCACCTGGCTTAACGCAAGCAAATGCCGTTCGCGCGCCATAAAAACCCCGCCACCTGCTGGTTGCCAACCTGCGGTTTCAAGGAGCCATTGGCGCACCAAATCGACACCCTCACCAGTCAATGCCGAAAGCTTAATGGCGGCATGACGGTCCTCTTGCACGCGTATGGCGGACTGTCCATAAACATCAATTTTGTTATAAACCCATGCCACGGGCAATGCCTCAGGCAGCTTTGCCAAAATCTCCGCTTCATGTGGGCCAATCATTTCACCCGCTTCGGCAATCAGCAGCGCCGCGCCAGCCCTTTCGATGGCCGCCCATGTGCGAGCTATACCCATTTTTTCAATCTCGTCATCAGTTTGCCTTAGCCCTGCCGTATCAATTAAATGAATGGGCACGCCCACCAATGAAATCGTGGCCCGCACGTAATCGCGCGTAGTGCCAGCAATTGGCGTAACAATCGCAATCTCTTCCCCAGCCAGTTTATTAAGCAGGCTGGATTTTCCTACATTGGGACGCCCTATCAGCACCACGGTGAGCCCATCACGAAGCACCGCTCCTTGCTTGGCTTCCAGGCTTAATTTGGCCTGAAGGCCCCGCAGATGCTGGAGTTTTGTTTGCTGTGTCGCACGATCTGCAGGATCGATCTCCTCCTCCGGAAAATCAATACAGGCTTCAACATGTGTGCGTAACTCAATCATTAAATCAGTCAGGATATGCACCTTGGCAGAAAACTCTCCCGTGAGTGAGCGAGCTGCCGATTGCGCCGCCTCAACAGAATTCGCCTCTATTAAATCCGCTACACTTTCCGCTTGCGCAAGATCAATCTTGTTATTCAGGAATGCGCGTTCAGTAAACTCGCCGGGTTTAGCCAGCCGACCGCCTAATTCAAGGCAGCGCTGCAACAATCGTTGCATTACCGCTTGCCCGCCGTGGCCGTGCAGCTCCAGCACATCTTCGCCCGTATACGAATGAGGCGCGGGAAAGTAAAGCGCAATGCCTTGATCAATGGGGATATTTTGAGCGTCACGAAAAGTAGCTAATGTAGCAACTCGCGGCTCGACCGGTCGACTTAAAACCGCAGCAACTAAAGGCATTAGGTCTTTGCCCGACACCCGCACCACCCCAATGCCGCCACGCCCTGGCGCAGTTGCAATGGCCGCGATCGTTTCACGTGAAACATTAATAACAGAAACCAGCGTATCAATCATGATTGAATTTATCACCTCAACATAATAAAAAGGGCCGCCAGTCACACGACTTGGCGGCCCCGATTGCCTGCAACCTTTAAATCTATCGTTTGGCTAACTTGGGCACAGCCGCAGGGCCAAAAGTTTTATTGATATACCACTGCTGCGCAATGCCCAGAATATTTTGCATCGTCCAATACAACACCAGACCCGATGGAAAGAAAAAGAACATGATCGAAAACACAACCGGCAGCACCATCATTACCTTAGCCTGAACTGGGTCAGCCGGCGCGGGGTTCAGCCTGGTCTGAATAAGCATGGACGCGCCCATCAGTATAGGCAGCACGTAAAACGGATCAGGGGTAGAAAGGTCTGTAATCCAGCCTATCCAAGGTGCGTTCCTTAATTCCACCGCGCTGAGCAGTACCCAATAAAGCGCAATGAAAAACGGCATTTGAACAACGATCGGCAAACAACCGCCTAGTGGATTGATTTTCTCGGTCTTGTACATCTCCATCATGGCTTGATTCAATTTCATCTTGTCGTCGCCAAAACGTGCCTTCAACGCTTCAATTTTGGGCGCCATCGTTTTCATGTGGGCCATCGATTTCCCCGCTTTTTGATTCAGTGGGAAAAAAACCAGCTTTAACAAGATCGTGAACAAAATAATCGTCCATCCCCAATTGCCAACGAGATGGTGTATCCACGACAGCACCAGAAACATCGGATAAGCCAGAATCGTCAACCAACCATAGTCCACCACAAGATCCAATCCAGGGGCCAGCGCTTTCAGCTTTTCCTGTTCTTGCGGGCCCACATACAAAGGCATGGTGGCGCTGGCGGTTGCGCCATTTGCTAATGCAGCAATCGGCACAATCACACCCGCGCTATATAATTTGTCCGTAACTTTTTTAGTAAAAAACTCTCTTTCAACGCCGCCCTGCGGTAGCCAGGCCGAAACAAAGTAATGCTGCACCATCCCCATCCAACCGTCAGCTGCTTGTTTAACGTAATCTTGTTTGTTCTTGTCAATATCACCAAAATTGATTTTTTGAAATTTCTTAGCTTCTGTATAAACGGCCGGGCCTGTAAAGGTACTAATCCCCGTAAAGGGATTTCCGCCTGCACTTTCACCTTCTGGTGGATTCCCGTCTCGCAGAAATTGAAAGTAGGCGCGTGGCGCAATGACGGCGCCGCTGTCATTTTTAATATCATAACGAACATCGATGACATAGCTTCCACGCTTAAAGGTGTAGGTTTTGCTGACGTGTACGCCTGTCGCGTCTGTATTGGTTAGCGTAACATCCAGCTTCTCGCTACTACCCAAATCAAAACTATTGCCGCTAGCAACCCAGCGTGAAGAATGGTTTGGCATATTAGGCCCGAGCAAACCTGACTGCGCAATAAAGTAAGCGCCAACCTTGTCCTGCATAAGCGCAAAAGGATGCTTTGTATCCCCGCGAGCAGCATGCTTTAAAAGCGCTATGTTTCGCACATCGCCGCCTTGCGTATCCAACACAACTGCTAATGTGTCGGTCAGCACCGATATACGCTCACCAGAGATTGGCAGGCTCGTAATTGGGGCGGTTTGGTCCGCGGTAGCGGCAGCCGTCGCTGCTGGCAGCGTCGCATTGGACACGCTTGCATCTTTGGCACCATTGAGTGTCGTCATTGTCGTAGCGGCTGTAACGGGTGCGACTGGCGGATGATTATGTTTTTGCCACGCTTCCCATAAAAACAAACTCGATGCACAAAAAACAATCAAAGCAATAATGCGTTGCGTATCCATATAGGAAAAAACTCAATAAATAAACATGATTGAATGTTTGCGAAATAATGCAAACGGCCTGTTAATTAGTAACAAAAAAACTATTATTATTTAGCGCTTCAAGGAACCGGATCATAGCCGCCATCACACCAGGGATGGCAACGCAATAATCGCCGGCCAGCTAAATTAGCCCCTTTAATCGCGCCGTGACGTTTTAAAGCCTCTGCCGCGTAGTGTGAACAGGTCGGCGTAAACCGACATTGCGAACCCAGAAATGGGCTTAACAGATATTGATAACCGCGGATCATTGTAAGCAATATGTAGGCTAAGATTGACATATCAACTTGTCACTTCAACCTAATGCTTGCGGTTGTAGCATGCCTGGAAGTCTACGCACCGCTTCCGCGAACAACCGTTGAAGCTCATATTGGGCCGCTTGCCGCTCAGCAGTACTTTTGGGATTAAGCTTTAATTCAAGTGTAACCAATATATCAGCTGCGTTATGTCGCATTGCATGCAAACGAAATGCTTCTCGAATCCATCTTTTAACTGCATTTCGCGACACCGCTAGTTTAAGCAGGCGTTTTGGAACCGCTATAGCAATTCGAGATTGGGGATATTTTTCGCGAACCCCTGATGCACGAGCTGTTAATAACACATTCGCGCCCCGTCTTTCGGGAATATGGGCTTTTAAACTAAATTTCGAAGACGCGTTTTTATTGGTCGCGTTTGGTCCGCTCTGACTCAAAGACAGCGGTTGCGTCATTGGCGTAACTCGGATTTTTTTACCTAATTTAAGCACCGCCGCTACATCAGCCTTATTTAACCGCAACTTCCTGGGTAGCGTTTCGCTTAGTGAGGCGGTCATATGTGACACACGCGAGAGTTTGCCATCAGCTGAAGTTGACATGGCTCACTGGCGCTGCGTGATCGCAGGTTTCAGACGATGATAAAGTGCGCGCGTACCGAGTCTTGTTGCGACTAAACGGCCAGCCGAGCGCGGCCCTTGGCGCGACGCGCATTAATAACTGCACGGCCACCTGCCGTTTTCATGCGAACTCTAAAACCATGGGTTTTTTTACGACGAGCAACGGAAGGTTGATAGGTGCGTTTCATAATCGTACTCAGCTAAAATTAAAATTGGGCGCATGCCTATTCACAAGCTTGTTTGTTTATTTGTTATGTGGCGAGAACGCTACGCGACAAACGACTTCCCAGTTTACAAATATACTCAACCTAATAAGCTGATGGATATTCGCACACCGGCGAATGCAACAAGCAAGAGCGAAAAGCTCTGTGCAGAAGTTAGTATTATCTTGTTTTTTCAGGCATTTAGTCAACCCCCGCGATGCTTTTGCATCTTATTGTTAAATATTGAAACTGCAATGTGTGGGTCTTAATTGCCGCAAAAGTAAATGTCGACATTGTGACGTCGCTTATAGAAAATCTTTTTTGCTTCTTATTTCTCTGTTTTCCGATTTTTTGCTTGTGGATAAGTTACTTGAAAAAGCGTAAAATAATTTGTTGTGTTTTAAATCATTAGTCGTCTTTGTTGACGGTTGTTTTTGCTGCGACCCTGCTTTTTATCATACCTCTCCTGCTACGAACAGACCCCCAACGAATGCACCCATTTTGGCAAACTTGCGTTAGTGATTTTCAGCAAGAGCTCTCCCAACACCAATACAACACGTGGATTAAACCGCTGCGTTTTGAACAGGAGGGTGATAGCTTCACCTTAATTGCTCCCAATCGCCACGTCTTACAGTGGGCTAAAGAACGCTTATTAACGCGGGTAGAACAATCCGGCGAAAAATTTTTTGCCCGGCCCATATACCTAGAGTTGGCGCTTGAAGAGGCCGCGGTTGAGATAATTCCACGCCTGGATGAAGAGATGCCTTTATCTGTAACAACAGGTATTGGCGCCGGTTTTTCTGTAGCCAACATGGTTAAACCCGTATCGCATCGCATAAACCCCGCTTTTACCTTTGCCAGCTTTGTAGGCGGTAAGGCCAATCAACTTGCTCGCGCTGCCGCATTTCAGGTTGGACAAAATCCTGGTCAAGCCTATAACCCGCTTTTCATTTATGGCACCACCGGCTTAGGTAAAACTCATCTCGTACAAGCTATCGGCAATCAATTATTGGAACAAAATCCCAAAGCTAATATTCGATACATTCATGCCGAACAATTTGTGACGGACGTTGTAAAAGCCTATCAACACAAAGCTTTTGATACCTTTAAGCGTTCTTATCACACCCTTGATTTATTATTAATTGATGATATTCAGTTTTTTGGTGGTAAATCACGTACGCAAGAAGAGTTTTTTTATGCCTTCAATGCATTAATAGAAGGAGGCAAACAAGTTGTTATCACCAGCGATCGTTTTCCTAAGGAAATATCCAATATAGAAGACCGTTTAATATCGCGTTTTGGTTGGGGCTTAACGGTATCCGTAGAGCCTCCGGAGCTTGAAATGAGGGTTGCAATCTTGCTTAAAAAAGCAGAAAGCGAAGGCATTCAGCTTAATGAAGAAGTTGCTTTTTTTATCGCCAAACATATCCGCTCAAATGTACGAGAGTTAGAAGGTGGTTTAAAACGCGTATTGGCTTTCTCGCGATTCAATAATTTACCCGTTTCAATTGCCGCCGCTAAAGAGGCCCTAAAAGATCTCCTTGCGGTTCTTAATAGGCAAATTTCCATTGAAAACATTCAAAAAACCGTGGCCGATTATTACAAAATAAAAGTTTCTGAAATGTATTCTAAAAAACGTGTTCGTTCTTTAGCCAGGCCGAGACAAATGGCCATGGCGCTTGCCAAAGAATTAACGTCGATGTCTCTGCCTGAAATCGGGGAAGCGTTCGGCGGGCGCGATCACACAACTGTTTTACATGCCTGCCGTAAAATTGTTGAACTAATGGAAGCAGACGCACAGATTGCTCGTGATCATGCTTTACTCATGCAAATTTTGCGGGGCTAGTTTGATTTATTTTATCCATTCATTTTATTTTTTCTTCCGTTTTTCTTTTTTTACGACCATTAATTAAGCTTTTATAACTGTTAACTGCTTGGGGATGGTCTGTGGATATTTCATTGTTGATTATATTTGTTTGACCTCACTCTCTTTTTATCCACAATATTCCACAGACATAAAAGAATTCATACGCATAATATTTAGATGTTAAGTATATGAATTATTGAAAGTTTACCTACCTATACCGTTTTTCCTTAACCCTTATCTATTATCTATTAGGTTTAATCATGTTAAATATTAAAACTAAAAACAGCACCTTACTTGGTCCTTTACAATTTGTAACGGGCATCGTGGAACGACGTCATACTCTACCTATTCTTTCGAATGTATTGATTGAGGTACTTGATCAATACATTCATTTTTTAGCAACGGATTTAGAAGTCCAGATTAAAGCGAGCGCCAAACTGGACTTTCCGCACAAACCAGGCAGCCTCACGGTAGGCGCAAAAAAGCTTCAGGATATTCTTCGAGCGTTACCACCGGATGCAGACACGGCGCTGGACACCAAAGAAAATCGACTGACCATTAAAGCCGGGAAAAGTCGTTTTACGTTGCAAACCCTGGCAGCAGCAGACTACCCGAAAATAGCTGAAGCGAAAGATAGCGCCAGTGAATTTTCGCTACCACAGAGAGAATTAAAACGCGTTTTGGGACTAGTACAGTTCGCTATGGCGGTTCAAGATATTCGATATTATTTGAATGGGGTCTTGCTTTCCACAGAAGGTGATATCTTGCGCGTGGTCGCAACAGATGGCCATCGTTTGTCAATGGCACAATATAAATTAGCAGAACCGGTAGCAAAAATTGATGCCATCTTGCCGCGAAAAACGGTTTTAGAATTAGTTAAATTGCTGGATGAAAGCGATGACCCTATCAAACTCACCATGCATCAAAATCAGGTGAAATTTACTTTTACGGGCATTGAGATCGTGTCCAAAATCGTTGAGGGTAAATTTCCCGATTACACGAAAGTCATTCCGGCCGGTTACACCAACCACGTTTCATTGAACCGAGCTGAATTTCAAGGCGCACTACAACGCGCCTCAATTTTATCGAATGATAAAATTAGAGGAGTACGCTTGGTATTTACCAAAGATTCACTCTCTATTATTTGTTCAAATAATGAGAACGAAGAAGCAGAAGAAAGTTTGCCAATTCCTTATGAGCGGGAAGCGCTAGATATAGCCTTTAATATCGCTTATTTGCTTGATGTATTGAGCCACCTCTCTACCGAGACAATACAGCTGTCACTAGGGGAAGCAAATATGTCCAGCGCACTTATGACGCAACCCGGCAGCGATGATTTCAAATATGTAGTTATGCCGATGCGCATATAGGCCAGACGTAAGTAAGAAAAAAATCAACCGAATGGTAGCGCGGCAAAGCAGGCAAATAAGTCAGCGGCAGCAATATCCAAATAATTGTTAAGCACCAAGCACTAGAGCAAGGAAACAAATGGTAACGCCAAAGAAACCAGATGAAATAGCGTACGACTCGGATTCAATCAAAATTTTAAAGGGATTAGAAGCCGTACGAAAACGCCCCGGCATGTACATCGGCGACACATCAGATGGGAGCGGATTGCATCATATGGTATTTGAGGTGGTTGATAACGCCATTGATGAAGCGTTGGCTGGGCACTGTGATGACATTAAAATCACCATTCATACAGACAATTCTATTTCTGTTACAGACAATGGTCGCGGTATACCTACAGGGATTAAAGAAGACGACGAGTTCAAACGCTCAGCTGCAGAAATTGTTATGACCGAGCTGCACGCCGGCGGTAAATTTGATGCTAACTCCTATAAGGTGTCAGGCGGCCTGCACGGTGTTGGTGTATCTGTCGTAAACGCACTTTCTGAATGGCTGAAACTCCGCATAAGGCGTGACGGTAAAGTGCATGAGATGGAGTTCCGTCATGGTGACCGCGTCGCCCCGCTTGCCATCGTCGGCGCAACCGACAAGCGCGGAACGGAAGTGCATTTTTTAGCGGCCAAAGAGACATTTACTGTTATTGAGTTTCATTATGAAATTCTTGCTAAGAGGCTTCGCGAATTATCGTTTCTCAATAATGGTGTAAAAATTGAATTAGTTGATCAGCGCAACGGCAAAAGCGAAAACTTCGCCTACTCGGGCGGGGTAAAAGGTTTTGTTGAATACATGAATCGTTCGAAGAATGTATTGCACCCCAAGATTTTTTATGCAATCGGTGAAAAAGACGGCATGACGATAGAAGTGTCAATGCAGTGGAATGATAGCTACAGCGAATCCGTGCAATGCTTTACCAATAATATTCCTCAGCGCGATGGTGGTACTCACCTTACCGGTTTGCGTACAGCAATGACGCGCGTAATGAACAAGTTTATTGAAGAAAACGATCTCGCAAAAAAAGCGAAAGTGGAGACCTCGGGCGACGATATGCGCGAAGGATTGACGTGTGTGTTGTCAGTAAAGGTGCCGGAACCTAAATTTTCTTCACAAACAAAAGATAAATTGGTGTCAAGCGAAGTGCAGCCGGTAGTATCAGAAGTGGTTGCCGCCAAACTGTCTGAATACCTGCTTGAAAATCCTGCAGATGCCAAAACTATTTGCGGAAAAATTATTGATGCAGCGCGGGCCCGTGATGCAGCACGAAAAGCGCGCGAACTTACCCGCCGCAAAGGCGTTATGGATGGCGTTGGTTTACCTGGAAAGTTGGCGGATTGTCAGGAAAAAGATCCCTCACTTTGTGAAATCTATATTGTTGAGGGTGATTCAGCGGGCGGTTCCGCCAAGCAAGGCCGTGACCGTAAATTTCAGGCCATCTTGCCGCTGCGCGGCAAGGTATTAAACGTCGAAAAAGCTCGCATTGATAAGGTAATTTCATCCGAACAAATTGCTACACTCATTACGGCATTGGGTGCAGGTATTGGCAGAGATGACTTTAACCACGAAAAGTTGCGTTATCACCGCATCATCATCATGACTGATGCTGATGTGGACGGCGCACACATTCGTACGCTGCTGCTGACATTCTTTTATCGCCAAATGCCACAGTTGGTTGAAAACGGTTATATCTATATCGCCCAGCCGCCGCTCTATAAGATCAAAAGCGGCAAAGAGGAGCGGTATGTGAAAGACGAGCAGGAGCTTAAACAAGCGCAGCTTAAGAAAGCATTGAATGATGCGACGCTAAATCCTGGCGCAGGCAGCGCGCCCATTACAGGTGAAGCGCTGGAAAATATAGCAAAAGATTTTTTGATGACAGAAGCGGTTATTGCCCGACTCATGAGAACGCTTGATCCGGAAGTGCTTGCGGGCATGTTGCAGTGCCCGCGTTTTGATTTGAAGACGGCAGAAGGCGCATCGAAAGCGGCCGTGTGGCTGACGGATGCGGTCGGCGCGCACCACCTCACCATCAAGGTGGAACAAGATGAGGTGCACGATGCCTATCGCCTACGCTGCGCTAAAACCCTGCATGGCAATACCCGCCAGACAGTAATTGATACAACCTTTATCGAAACGGGTGATTACGAACAAATAGTGAAAATGGCGCAAACACTGAACGGCTTGGTTCGTGAAGGTGCAGAAATCAAGCGAGGCGAAAAAAGTTTGGCCGTTACATCATTTGGTGCAGCGCTGACATGGCTGATTGATCAAGCCAAAGATGGCATGCATATTCAACGTTATAAAGGCTTGGGGGAAATGAACCCCGAGCAGCTTTGGGAGACCACGATGGATCCCAAAGTGCGTATTTTAAATCGCGTACAAATTGAGGATGGCATTGCTGCAGATGAAATTTTCACCACACTAATGGGTGATGATGTTGAGCCGCGTCGTGCATTTATTGAAAGTAATGCTTTGTATGTGCAAAATTTGGATGTTTAATTTAGATATTTTAGTAAGTAAAATTAAATGAGAAAAAATAAAATGCCCGCTTTATGTGGGCATTTTGTTTTGGTTGTAATGCCGGAACAATATTGATCGAGAGTTAATCAACAAAGGGCAACAAAATAAAATCAGCAACATATAATATAAATTTAAAAGTAAAACACATATTAACTTCCTTATTAAAAAACCAAATGAGCCCTGTAAATTTTCGACACAAGTACGCGTTATTTGTATCGACCGTTGCTGCAATCATGATGAGCACAACGATTGCTGCAGAAGAATTTTCCATTTATAAAATACCCCCTGCCCCACTACAATTAATTGTGGAGCAACGGCGCGCGCCATTAGTTAACCTGAGTCCGCGGCGGGATTTGGCGGTTATGGTAACGACGCCAACATTACCCAGTATTCGAGAAGTTGCTCAGCCCGAATTAAAACTCGCGGGCTTGCGTATTAACCCGCGCACATATAGTCAAAGTCGTTTTTCCTTCGGGGAAGATTTATGGCTGCTCGAGATTGAAACGCAAAAAGAAATTCGTATCAACGGGCTCCCGAAAAAATTAAAGCTGGCCGATATTGCCTGGTCGCCCGATCAGCGCTCGCTTGCTTTTACGCATATTAATGACGTAAATGCAGACATGGCTGCGGTTGAGTTGTGGGTGATTAATGTTGCCAGCAAATCAACGCGAAAAATTTCTACCGCAGCGCTGAATACGGTTTATGGCCGCGGTTTTATCTGGATGCCAAATAGCCAATCGTTATTGGTGCGGCTGCGGCCTGTCGGTCAGGCCGCAGCGCCGGTTTTAACCATCATCCCCGCAGGACCCAATACCCAAGATGCCGTCCCCGGCAGCGGTCAGCGGCAAGTAGTTACTTTGCAGGATTTATTAAAAAATGAAAAAGACGCAACAATATTTGATCATTACACGTTGACGCAACCGGCGATTATTGAGCTGACGGGAAAAGTAACTCTGGTTGGTGCGCCAGAGCGGATGTTGAGTTTCAACCCATCGCCAGATGGGAAATATTTACTTACCCAAACCTTTGAGCGTCCCTATTCATATGTGGTTGCGGCACCATCGTTTCCGCGCCGTATCGAGGTGCGCGACTTGTCCGGTCAAACCATTTACACCGTGGCGAAGTTACCGATTGAAGAGGGCCTGCCGTCAGGCAATGACGCGGTTAGAACGGGCGTGCGTGATGTGAGTTGGCGCGCCGACGCGCCGGCCACTTTGGTTTGGGCCGAAGCACAGGACGGCGGAAATCCGGCTTTCGCCGTCCATATTCGCGACATTGTATTCGTGCAGGCCGCACCATTTAAAAATAAACCACGCGCGTTAATAAAACTGGAAAGTCGTTACCAGAGCGCGCTATGGGCGCGTGGTGATCTAGCCATAGTTACAGAATATTGGTGGAAAACGCGCGCAGTCAAAACCTGGCGCGTTAAACCTGATCATCTTGATACGCCTGACGTTGCCACGACAACAGCCGAACTCATGGCCCGCTATTCAAGCGAAGATCGCTACAATAATCCAGGGACGCCGACGACCATCACGGATTTGTCCGGTAACCCTCGGTTGTTAATTGCAAATGATGAGGAATCTATTTTTCTCGCCGGCGCTGGCGCATCACCTGAAGGCAATCGACCATTTTTGGATCGGCTGAATCTCACGACGAAAAAGAAAGACCGTTTGTTTCAATCTGAAGCGCCCAAGTTTGAAGAGGTTATTGCATTGCTGGACAACGAAGGCAAGCGTCTTCTCACCACCCGCGAATCACCCATCGAACCCACCAATTTTTATTTACGGGATTTGCGCAAGACCAAAGAAACACAACTTACAGCCTTGACTCAATTTCCTCATCCCGCTCCGCAATTAATGGGCGTACAAAAAGAGCAAATTCGTTATAAGCGAGCTGATGGTGTGGATCTGACTGCGACACTCTATTTGCCGCCCAACTATGATTCCAAGCGCGATGGCCCACTACCGATGCTCCTATGGGCATACCCACAAGAATTCGCGACAGCAAATGCGGCCAGCCAGGTAACCTCATCCCCTCATCGTTTTAACAACATTAGTTACTGGGGTCCTCAGGCCATGCTGTCGATGGGTTATGCGGTACTCGATAATCCTTCCATGCCGATCATCGGTGAGGGTGATAAAGAGGCCAACGATACTTATTTGCCGCAACTAATTGCCAATGCAGAGGCGGCGGTTAATGAGGTGGTAAAACGCGGAGTGGCCGATCGTGATCGTATCGCCATTGGTGGGCATTCCTACGGCGCATTTATGACAGCCAATTTACTTGCCCACACACGGCTGTTTCGGGCCGGCATTGCGCGTTCCGGCGCGTATAACCGCACCTTAACGCCGTTCGGTTTTCAGGCCGAAGAGCGCCCGTTCTGGAAAGCCAAAGATACTTACAACGCGATGTCACCGTTCAATTTTGCGGACAATATCAAAGATGCGTTGCTCATCATTCACGGCGAGCAGGATAATAACGCCGGCACCTTCCCCATTCAAAGCGAGCGGCTCTTTCAAGCTATAAAGGGTCTTGGCGGCACCGCCCGCCTGGTACTGCTCCCCATTGAAAGTCATGGCTACCGCGCGCGCGAATCTATCTCGCACATGCTTTACGAAATGAACTTATGGATGGAAAAATACGTAAAGAATGCACGGCCGCGCGAAGCTGTAAGCGAGCAAGAAACCCTCAAGCCGATTAGCGCACCAAAGTAAACAGTAGCATTGGCGAGGCGTTCAGAGCATTTATGCCATAAACGCCTCGTCAGTACTAGAGATTGATTTTCATTAATAGCTACAGCGCATGGCGACGCGATCACGCTTCTGCGTAATACGGTCGGCAAGCAAGCCGGAAAGATAAGGTATCTATTGGCGTGACTGCCCAAAGACTGCGCGTTTGCTTTGATCGTCATAGCCGAAGGGGGTTGGGTCTCGCCGGCAAATATTTGGCAACCTGTCGCTTGGTGTCATGGGTAGAAAAAGTAGGGTTGAAGTCGGCATAAGATAAGAAAAATCATCGCGCAGCACGTTAGTTTGCTTGTTTTCTGAAGACAAGGTAAATCTTAATGACAGCGTGCCGGGCATCAATACGGTTGCGGAATAAATCTCTTACGTTGTTTTATGCTTGTCGTTACTGCTTTTTTGCAGTGGATGTTATACCCGCTTTGACTACTTTAGTTTTAGCCGCGTCTTTAATGGTTGTCGTTTTGATTATGGCGTCTTTAGTAGTTTTATTAGCGGCTGATTTAGTTGCCGATTTCGCTGTTTTTTTCGGCGCTTTTTTGGCAACTTTTTTAGCTATGATGCCGCCAGATTTTTCTTCGATCAAGGCAATCGCTTCGTCAAGCGTAATAGAGTCGGCTTGGTCTTTATCGGAAAGGGTCGCGTTTGTGGTGCCATGCTTCACATACGGCCCGTAGCGGCCCGAATAAACAGAAATTACCTGGTCATCTGCCGGATGTTTGCCGAGGATGCGCAACGCACCGGCCGACCCGCTAGCGGCGGCGGCGCGCGTACCTTTGCCACCGGCTTTGGGTTCGCGTTGTTCAAACTCAAAGCTGGTTTTCCCGTCAGGTTGACGCACCAGGTAAGCAGAGAACGGGCGGCCTTTTTTGGAAATAAATTTTTCCAGCAAATCGGTCTTGCCATCCGTTAATAACTTCACCATTTGTTCGCGTTCGATGGTGCGTTTCAGGATCACGCGGCCTGAACGGAAGTCGCAGGTTTTGGCTGAGCCAACCGCTTTTTCACAGCCATAAGCATTGGGCATTTCGAATACACGCGAACCGCATTTGGGGCAAGCGCCTAATGACTCTTGGCCGGAAAAGTCAGGTGGCTCGCCATCTTCACTATCTTTATCGCCCCATGAAAATTCGATGGCAAACTCTTTATTCAGAATCAAATTGGCTGAAAACGCCCGCCCAAGGCGGCTTCTAAAGCCATCAAGCGGGCCGACATCTTTTTGCTCAATCAGGGTTTCAGCTTCATGCATTTCAAGCTGGCGTCCAGCGAGGATTTTCCAAAAACCAAAATCGCATTTCTGGCACTGGAATTTTTTATAATTTTCATGAATCTCACCTCCGCATTTCGGGCAAGCAACATTAAGCTTACCAAAATCGCCAGGGATCGTATCAGCTTCGAAATTCTTGGCTTGGCCGACGATATGCTTCGTCATCTCGATGATTTCAGCCATGAATTTCTTACGGGAAAGTTTGCCTTGCTGCATTTGCGAAAGCTTGTATTCCCACTCAGCCGTCATCTCTGGCGAAAACAGTTCGGGAACACCCAGCCCATGCAATAAAGTCATCAGCGAGAATGCTTTTGCAGTCGGGATCAACTCACGACCTTCACGCAAAATATATTTTTCAAACAGCAGACCTTCAATCGTGGCGGCGCGCGTGGCGGGCGTGCCAAGACCTTTTTCTTTCATAGCCGCACGCAGTTCATCGTCATCAATAAGTTTGCCAGCGCCTTCCATGGCCGACAGCAGTGTTGCTTCTGAGTAGCGTGCGGGCGGTTTGGTTTGCGTCGGTTTTGATTCAATAGTTTCAGCTTTAACTTTCTCGCCCTGCTTGACGGCGGAAAGATTACTGGTCGCATTTTCATCATCAATTTCGCGGCCATAAACAGCCAACCAGCCGGCATTAACTAACACCTTGCCTTCTGATTTGAACGGTTCGTTTTCCACGCGCGTAATGCGCGTGGTTTGCAAAAACTCCGCGCTTGGGTGGAACACCGCGAGAAAACGTTTGACCACAAAGTCGTATAGCTTCGCTTCAATTTCATTGAGCGATTTTGGCTCCTGCAAGGTCGGGATGATGGCGAAGTGATCGGATATTTTCGAATTATCGAAAATCCGCTTGTTTGGCCGCACCCATTTTTCATCCAGAATTTTTTTGGCAAAGGTATTGTAAGGGCCTTCCTTCAACATTTTTAAGGTGTCTTTGACGGTATCAATATAGTCTTCTGGCAACGCACGCGCATCAGTACGTGGATAAGTTAAAACTTTGTGTTTTTCATACAGTGCCTGAGCCAGGCCAAGCGTTGTTTTCGCACTAAAGCCGAAACGTGAATTGGCCTCTCGCTGCAGCGACGTCAAGTCAAATAGCATCGGAGGTGCCTGCGTGGTTGGCTTGGACTCTTCCTCCACCGTGCCAATTTTGCCCATACATTTGGTGACCAAAGCGCGGGCTGATTTCTCATCCCAGATACGCTCTGGTTTCAACGCTTCATCATCAGATTTTTTGAATTTTTCATCGAACCAGCGGCCCGCATAGTCGCCGCCAGAAGCTGAAAAACTACCAATCACTTCCCAATAATCACGCGGTTTAAAGACTTTAATTTTGGCTTCGCGTTCGACCATAATCGCGAGCGTTGGAGTTTGCACCCGCCCGACGGTGGTGAGCTGGAATCCACCTAATTTGGAGTTGAACGCGGTCATTGCGCGCGTGCCATTGATGCCGACCAACCAATCAGATTCTGATCGGCATACTGCAGCATCTGCCAGCGGCCCGTAGGATTCGCCGGTGGCTAGGCTTTTGAAACCATCGCGGATCGCGTTTTGTGTCATTGATTGCAGCCAAAGGCGCTGAATCGGATGCTTTGATTTTGCATATTGTGCGATGTAGCGGAAGATCAATTCACCTTCACGCCCCGCGTCACACGCGTTAATCAGGCCGGACACATCCTTGCGTTTGATGAGCTTTAGTAGCAGCTTCAAACGGGATTCAGTTTTTTCTATCGGACGCAATGCAAACTGTGTAGGAATCGCAGGCAGATGAGCGAATGTCCATTTGCCCCGCTTGACCTCCTCTTCCTCCGGCATGGCGATTTCGACCAAGTGACCGACAGCAGATGAAAGCACAAAGTCATCGCTTTCAAGGAAATCGTCTTTTTTACTAAAGCCGCCCAACGCCTTTGCAATATCATTAGCAACGGAGGGTTTTTCAGCGATGATGAGGCGTTTGGTCACGGCGGGGTTCGTTTTCTGATGAATTCTGATGAATGAAAAAGCAATATTAAAATGGTCTGCGCAATGGCATTAAACGGCAAAAACGGACAAATGATAGGCAGGGTTGACTGGTTTTTACAAGCAACATTCAAGAGCACACTATCTTAAATAATAATTGGAGATCATTATCACAATCTCAAGTCATTACAAATTACCCGTGAACATCCCGGAACTCCATTTATACCAGCGATCAAGATAATCGCTGGTACCGCCCACCCGGCAGTGGAGCAATAACGCCGTCAATTTCTAACTCTGTCATGCGCGCAATGATGTGATCAGCGGGTAGCGTCACCCTTTCCAGCAAAGCATCAATCGATACAGGGTCATAACCCATGGCGGTCAAAATGGGGTCTGCATCATTTTCGTTACCGGGATCGTCTGTACTGGTGTTAATGTCTAGCTTGTAAGTTGCTGATACTGCGGTCGTCCGCCATTGCAGCTCCACTAAAATATCATTTGCGTCATCCACCAGCTTTGCGCCCTGCTTGATTAACTGATGGCAGCCCTTAGAAAAAGGCGAATGAATTGTACCGGGAATGGCAAACACTTCACGGCCTTGCTCGCCGGCTTGTCTAGCGGTAATCAGCGAACCAGACGCTAATGCAGCCTCGACCACCAACACGCCGCGCGATAGCCCGCTGATAATACGGTTGCGACGTGGAAAATTATTAGCAAGGGCCGGCGTTCCCAAAGAAAATTCTGAGAGGATCAGGCCATTTTGCGCTAACTCATGCGCCAGCGCTTTATTGCGGGCGGGATAAACCAGATCGAGACCGGTACCGATTACTGCAATCGATGACGCGCCTCCATCAAGCCCACCACGATGCGCCGCCGCATCGATTCCTAGCGCCATTCCCGAAATAATAGTGAGGCCAGCCTGCGAAAGTACGCGCGAGAAGCCTTCGGCGTTTTGTATGCCCACCGGTGTAGCGTTGCGACTACCCACCACAGCAATTCCTGTACGACCCAATAATTCGCGTCGGCCTTTCATATATAAAATTGGTGGTGGATCACTTATTTCCAATAAAACTTTTGGATAATCCTCGTCTGCCAGGGTCAGCAAGTGATTGTTCTCATGTTCAAGCCAGGCTAGCGCTGCCTGAAGCCTGTCGGGGTCAGCGCCTGCCGCAATAGAGTCGGCCACTTTGGGGCCAACATATTGCGAGAGAGGGGCTGCGGCACTGCCTAAAATGGCAGCAGGCGAACCGAACTGAATCAGCAAGCGGCGTAATTTTTCGCCGCCCAAACCTGGAATGAGATCAAGGCTAAGCCATGCATGATGTTCTGCCCCATGGTGCGGTACAGGCATGAGTTGAGGGCGCGAAAAAGGACTAAGCGAAAGGGGCGGAGTCTCTTAAAAAATAGGGTTAGGGTTTTTGCACCACATCACCTACTTTAAGCGGGCGATTACTACTCATAACCAGAGCATAAGAAACTTTATCAAACACCCGAAACACAAATAGCAGGCCGTTGCGCTCATCCGCCAGCTTTACCGTTGGTGGTAGCTTGTCGATATTGGATTTATGCATAAATTCCGGCACTAGCGAACTCCATCTAAATTCGTCTGTTTTAGTGCTGACCGTAGGACCAGCGCGCATGCCCGCCAGGACATGGCCCACTTGCATACCATTGCGCTTGCCTAAATTAATCACCACGACCGAGTATTGGGCGCTTTCGGCTATGCCACCCAGCACTGAAATGACAGTACCTCTGACATCGTTGTCAGGCGCGCGCGGAACATAAGATGGAATTGTGCCCTCGGTCGTGGGTGTCAGTCGATCGCCCTTATTAATTTCCTGAGTAGCCTTAACCACTTCTACCGTTGAGCTTTCGCCAAACTTGTTGACTTTGGCTTCGCCCAGATAAATAGCCTCGTATCCCAAAATCTCATTCGTATCAGGATCGCTCAATTGCTTACCCGGACGATATATTTGCCAGCGAGTGCCCATCTCAGGTTTCATCGCTACGACATACGCTTTATCGCCGGGACCAACAATAACGCGGCCATCATCGGCCGCAACAATTTTGGGCGCGTTAATCAAAGCATCCTCTTCGGCTACAAGTGGCAACGATAAAAATGGGGCGATGTCACGTGCGCGAATCGAGGCTATAGCCTGTGCAAATTTATCAACGCGGACGCCTGGTGAAAGCCTGATGGTGCTGCCCGGTATGCCGTTTGCACCGCTATTTGCAATTAAGAGCCTGGGATTGCCGTTGGCGTCAAAGGATAAGTTAATGATGTCGCCAGGATAAATCCAGTGCGGATCTTTAATCTGCTCGCGGTTGAGGTTCCAAATTTCTGGCCATCTCCACGGCTCTTTCAAAAATTTTCCTGAAATGTCCCATAGGGTATCGCCCTTGACCACGATATACGACGAGGGCGCATTTTCAGCGAGTGTTAAAGGCAGCGTCTTCGTTCCGCTCTCTAAATTGCCGGCTGCCATTTTTTCAACAGATGGTTTTTTATCCGCAATGGTTTTAGCAACGGCAGGTCTTGATTCGGCTGCTGAATTTGGGACTGCACTCGGTGCAGCAGACGTATTTTTAGGCGTTGTCTGAGCTAAAACAATTTGGGGAACAAATCCTGAGATGACAAGGACTAATAGGAGGAAATAGGAAGGTTTGGTCATGTCTGGTCTCGCTTAAAGTTGCGGGATGCCTTTATGGGTGCAGTCAGAAAGCTAAGGGTCAGGAATACAGTCCTACTTCGGTGCTGTCGGCTGCACAACGGCTATATGAGTCTAGAAAAGTGTATAGAAGCATTTACCAGCTGTATCTCGCCAGCTGACAGATTTGCTACTTTGGGCCACTTCAACTAGACTTGGACCAATATCTTCCGCCTCAAAGTTAAAGTTACTTCTTAAGATTCTGCACCTAATTTATTCAATTCGCAAGCAATTATGGCCATTCTGGATGTTGTGACATACCCCGATCCCCGCCTGACCCGTATCGCGGAGCCAGTCAAACTTATCGACAATAAAATCAAAAAATTGGTCGATGATATGGCTGAAACCATGTATGAAGCGCCTGGTGTGGGCCTCGCCGCCACCCAGGTTGGCGAGTTAAAGCGCATCATGGTAATTGATGTTTCTGAAGAAAAAAATCAGTTACGCGTGTTCATTAACCCGGAAATTATCAAAAAAGAAGGCACGGCAGTCAATGAAGAAGGTTGCCTGTCGGTTCCCGGTTTTTATGACAAGGTGGAGCGTGCTGAGACCGTTATGGTGACCGCACTTGATCGCGACGGTCAACGATTTACCATCAATGCATCTGGTTTGCTGGCGGTGTGTATTCAGCACGAGATTGACCACTTGGATGGCCACGTGTTTGTTGAGTATTTATCACCTCTTAAAGCAAACCGGATCAAGAACAAGCTAGTCAAACGACAGCGTGAAATTGAACGTGAAGCTGAAATCGCAGCGCCACGCAGACGCATTGCGGCGGCTCGAGCTTAGTTAGCTGTCCAAATTCAAGGGCTGGTTCAAAGGCAAGTTTAAGATTAGGTCACCTGTAGTTATCAACAGCGCCGGCGCAATTGCCGGCGTTGCCATTTTTAGCCAGTGAAACTGCTGGCGGATACGATCCCATGAGAATTATTTTTGCCGGCACCCCTCGTTTTGCCGCTGCCGCGTTGGCCGCATTGAAAGCGGCTAATCACGAAATCGTGTTGGTGCTCACTCAGCCGGATCGTCAGGCGGGACGAGGCATGAGGCTCAGGCCGAGCGAGGCCGCACAAGAGGCATCTCGGCTTGATTTGCATATTGAAAAGCCGCTAACGTTGAAAGACGCGTCAATGCAAGCCATGTTACGTGATGCAAAAGCGGATGTTATGGTGGTAGCCGCCTATGGGCTGCTGTTACCGCAGGCAGTACTTGATATTCCGCTGCGTGGCTGCATTAATATTCATGCATCGCTGCTACCGCGATGGCGCGGAGCGGCCCCCATACAGCGCGCAATTGAAGCCGGTGATAGCGTTACCGGTATCTCCATTATGCAAATGGATGCGGGTCTTGACACCGGCCCGGTGCTACTTGAAAAACGCATCCCAATTGATCAACACCTGGATACCAGTGCGATCTTATTTGAGAAAATGACGGCGCTGGGCGCACAAAGTATTGTTGAGGTAATTGCCCAATTATCTCAATTCCCGTCCTATCCACAGCCTTTGAGCGGTGTTACTTATGCACGCAAAATCGAAAAATCCGAAGCCGCTATTGACTGGCGTGAATCGGCCACAGTGCTGGAGCGACGCATTCGCGCATTTGATCCCTTCCCCGGCTGCGAAGCCCAGTTAGGTGATGAAACCCTTAAAATTTGGCGAGGATCAGTAGTTGCCGCCAAGGCTTCGCAAGCACCCGGTACGATTCTCCCCATGGCAACCGGGTTGTTTACCGTGCAGTGCGGTCAGGACGCATTGGCTCTGGAGGTAGTGCAGAAAGCAGGCGGCAAACGTCTCGCCACGGCGGAATTTTTGCGAGGAATGGCCATTAATGGCGCAGCCGTAACCCATGCAGCTCAATTAAGAAGTGTCCTCCCATGATCTCTATCCAAATTGCCAGCGCCCAAGTAGTGGGCCAAGTGCTCGGCGGCAAAAACCTTGATCGCGTTCTCGAACAAGTTGGGCAAAAGCAAACGCCGCCAGCCACACCTGCGCCGCGCATGCCACAAGCGATGCTAACGCCCAATGAGCGTGCTGCCGTGCATTCAATTTCATTCGATACTTTGCGCCATTACGGCCTGCTCGCAGCGCAGCTTGAGATGTTGCTGACAGCACCCATGGCAGATCCGCCTGTACGGCATTTATTGCTGGTTGCGCTGGCGCAGTTACAGTTTTCCAAAGCAAGTGATCACGCTATTGTTGATCACGCGGTTTCAGCTACCGAAGCAATGGGATTTGTGCGTGCCAAGCCATTGGTTAACGCAGTGCTGCGCAACTATCTACGCACGCCTGATAAGTTTGCCCGCGATCGTTTTAAAGTTGATACCGCACTTTATGATTTCCCTCGATGGTGGATAGAGCGACTTAAGCGAGAGCATCCGGATGGTTGGCAAGATGCGCTTTTGTCATCAAGGCGGCATCCACCCATGTGCTTGCGCGTAAACCAGCGGCAAACCAACACCCAAGACTATCTCGCCAAGCTGGCAGCCGCGGGTATCGCTGCTGTGGATCGTGGAGCGGGCGCCATTGAACTTATCAAACCGGTGTCGGTGAACGATCTCCCCGGATTCCGCGATGGCTTGGTTTCCGTTCAGGACGAGGGCGCACAATGGGCCGCACCGCTGCTCGACGTCAGGGCAGGCATGCGAGTACTTGATGCGTGCGCGGCGCCTGGAGGCAAAGCGGGACACTTACTGGAAATCGCGGATATTGATTTGACTGCGATTGACAGTGATCGGCATCGTTTGAAGCGCGTCACGGAAAACGTCGAACGCCTGAAGCTTAAAGCAACGTTGAAGAATGCTAATGCGGCAGAGCCCGAAACATGGTGGGACAAAAAGCCGTTTGATCGTATTTTGCTCGACGCGCCTTGCTCCGGCTCTGGGGTGGCAAGGCGACATCCAGACATTAAATGGATTCGGCGTGAGACCGATTTGGGCTCGTTCGCACGCCAACAAACGCGGCTACTGGAATCGCTGTGGAATTGCTTGAGCGTTGATGGTAGATTGTTGTACGTAACGTGTTCTGTTTTTCGGGCTGAAAACCAAGATATTATTAAAGCGTTTTTAAGCACGCATTTAAGCGCCAAACCACTTGACCTTAAAGTTACATCCCGCCTTCCGGGGTGTGATGATCTTCAGGGCCAAACCTTTAAAGATGGCCAACTTCTTCCCGATGATCATCACGACGGATTTTATTTCGCGCTGCTCACCAAGACCAAGACTCGCTAATTTGTTAGCCGCGCCGCGCCGCGCATCGCATGATCATGGCTGCGCCAAGTGGATCATGTGGATTAAGTGCATCGCGGCCGCCGAGGTCATTAGCATATTTTTCTCTTTGCTGATGACGTGTTTGCTTGTGTGCACAGCACAGCGCGCGTCTGCAGAAGGCGCTTCTATTCAATCAGCGAAATTAGAGGTTACTGAAGACGGTTATCAACTGAACGCTCAGATTGAGCTAAGCCTCACTGCCGCCATGGAGGAAGCGGTGCGCAAGGGGGTACCGCTTTATTTTACGATTGAATTTGAGTTAAGCCATGGGCGTTGGTACTGGCTCGACCAGATCATGGTACGCGAGCGACGGGATCGTCGCGTCGCGTTTGCGCCGCTCACCGATCAATACCGCATTACCGTGTCCGGCATCTCCCAAAATGTAGCTTCATTTGAAGAGGTCAGGCGAGTGCTATCGCGCGTACGCTCATGGAACGTCATCGAAAAAGGTCTTTTGAAAGCCGGTGAAAAATACGAGGCCGCAGTACGCTTCAAGCTTGATACGGCGAAACTGCCAAAACCATTTCAGCTTGATGTGTTGGCCTCAAAAGAATGGAGCCTCGCGTCCGACTGGTATCGATGGACGATTGTCGGAGCAGAGAGCAAACCATGAACGCTTCTCTGACGAGCGCGCCATGATTCGCGCCATTATTTTTGTGTGCATTGCGGTGGGGATCGCGCTCATTGCCTTGCTGTTTCGCGCCAGCAGCAACAATGAGTTTTTTGCTGAACACTATCCGTGGCTATTTGCGTTAGGCATTGCGCTGACGGTCGGCCTACTGCTGTTGATTGCTTATCAAATTTACTTGCTGGTAAAGAAGCTTCGTGGCCGTGTGTTTGGTTCCAAGCTGACGTTACGGTTAATGATGGTGTTTGCGTTGATGGCCATTATTCCCGGCGGTCTGGTATACGCCATTTCGGTGCAATTTTTGAGCCGCTCAATTGATTCCTGGTTCGATGTGCCCGTTGATAAGGCGCTGGAGAGTGCGGTTAACCTGGGTAAAAATGTTTTGGATAACGCCCTTACTGACACGCTGCGCAGGGGGCGTGAGGCGGCAATGCGGCTTGCTTCACGCGACGTCGTGCCCGGTTCCAGGATTACAAAATTAGGCACAGTATTGCCAAGCGATGTAGAAATGCTGCGGCAACTGCGTCTTCATTATAGTTTCGATGAAATGACCTTATTTGCGGTAGACGGCCGCCCTATCGCCAGCGCAAGCTTGACCGGTAATCACGCGCCAATATTCGTGGATAAGCCAACAACTGAAGAATTGCGTGAGACGATCAAAAAAGCATCAATTAAAATGACCGAGACCGTATCTGACCGTAGCATTTATTCCAGGGTTTTGATCCGGATGCCAACATCTGAAGCCGAAGCGGCTGTGCAAGTTCTGCAAGTGGTGTTGGCGATTCCGGCCAATCAGGTCGCAGACGCAAAAATAGTTGAAAACGGCTTTAACGATTATTTAAAATTGGGGTTGCAGCGCGAAGGCTTAAAACGATTATTTGCGCTTACCCTCACGCTTGCTTTGTTGCTCACTTTATTTTCAGCGATTGCGCTCTCATTCTTTTTATCTGAAAAATTATCGGCACCCTTATCCGCATTGGCGGAATCGACCCGGGCCATTGCTAAAGGCGATTTTACGAAGCTTAATCCGGTAAAAAGTCGCGATGAATTCGGTGTACTCACCCAATCATTTAACACCATGACTCGTCAACTGGGGGAAGCGTCAGATGTCGTCGCGCGTAAGCAGCAAGAGCTGGAAAATGCGAACACTTATCTCGAATCAATCTTGGCACACCTTACATCAGGCGTGATGACGCTGGACGCACGGCTCTATGTCAACACGATCAACAGTAACGCCGAACGGATGCTGGGGTTTAATCACCATGCATTGCGTGGTTTAAAATTGCCTGAATGGGGCGAGACCCAGCCGCAACTACAGCCGTTGACAGAAGAAATTACCCAGCAGCTCGCGACGCCTCGGGATAAACCCTGGGAGCGGCAAATCGCTTATAACGGTCCGCTAGGACGTCGCACTTTGTTGGTGCGTGCGACCAAGTTGCCCGCCACAATTGATTCGGGGTTTGTGTTCGTTTTCGACGATATAACGGATCTTATTCAGGCGCAGCGCGAAGCAGCATGGGGCGAGGTGGCGCGCCGGCTTGCCCATGAGATTAAAAATCCCCTTACCCCGATTCAGCTATCTGCCGAGCGTCTACAAATGAAACTAGCGGGCAAATTGCCGCCGGTTGAACAAGATATTCTTTTACGCTCGACCAACACCATCGTGGCACAGGTAGGCGCCTTAAAAGGGATGGTTGATGACTTTAGTCTGTACTCGCGCTCATCGCGGTTGAAACCTGCGATGTTGTCACTCAATGAGTTGGCCCGCGACGTGCTTGTGCTGTATGAATCCGTGATGGTGGTGCTAGATATTCAATTGGCTGATAATTTACCCTTGATCAGTGCTGACCCAGCATTACTGAGACAAGTAATTCACAACCTGATTCAAAATGCGTTGGACGCTTGTACAAGCGCGGTTGCGCCGCGCATCACGATTGCGACCAAACTGGTTGGCGAGAGGGTTTGTTTAACGGTGGAAGATAATGGCAGCGGAATTCGCGATGATGTTAAGACCCGCATTTTTGAACCTTACGTCACAACCAAACCCAAAGGCACCGGCTTGGGGCTGGCGATCGTGAAAAAAATTATTGATGAGCATCGCGGCACGATCATCGTTACCAATGTAAAACCAACTGGTGCACGCGTTGAAATTGAATTGCAACAGTAGTTTGTCGCCCTCAGTGAAGAGGTGGCAAATAGTGCTGGCGGACGCCGCATTGAAAGTAGTACCAGTACCAAACTGGGTAGTATTTCAGGCGTAATAAAAGAATGAAGCAAGCAGTGAAGCAAGTCGTAAAACGTATGATGAAAGCAGGTTAAAAGCTATGTCGGCAAATAATATTTTAGTCGTTGATGATGAAATTGGCATCCGCGAACTATTGTCTGAAATTCTCAAGGATGAAGGTTATTTTGTGCGCGTTGCCGAGAATGCGGCTGCGGCGCGCATCATGCGCCGCGAAGCGCGACCCGATCTGGTGCTGCTGGATATCTGGATGCCTGATACCGACGGCATTTCACTACTCAAGGAGTGGGCAGCATCAGGGCAGCTCACCATGCCGGTGGTTATGATGTCGGGTCACGGCACGATCGAGTCAGCGATAGAAGCGACGCGTATTGGCGCCTGTGATTTTCTTGAAAAACCCATTAGCTTGCCGAAACTTATTGCCACTGTCGGTAAAGCCCTGCAAGGTGGTCGCGTGCTGCCCAAGCCAGGCCTGAATTTTGATCACCTTGGCCGCGCCAAAATTATCGATGAACTAAAACAGCGGCTGGAACAGATTAGCCGACTAAAAATGCCGCTGCTGTTGACGGGTGAGGCTGGTTGCGGCTTCGAATTAATTGCGCGCATGGTACATCAGCGCAACACCGCCTGGATTGTGCCGCCTGATCACACCTGGTTGGCCCTGAATCCGTTTGCCCTCCTGGCCGAGGCACGCGATGGCGTGCTGTTTATCGAACAAATTGAGACGCTTAATAAAAACGAACAAAAAGGCCTGGGTCAACTCATTGGCAAGCTCGAAAAGTTCAATGTGAGGCTGGTCGCCACCAGTGGGCAGTCGATGGCGCCATTAGTCGATAACGGGGAGTTCGATGCGCAGTTGTTGGCGCAACTTTCTGGTATTACGCTGCGCATTCCCAGCCTGCGTGAGCACCCGGAAGATATTCCCGATTTGGCTTCCACCATCTTGCTGCAAATGGTTGAAGCTAACGAGTCTTCGTTGCGGCACTTTAGTGTGGGCGCGTTAAATGCGTTGCGTAATCTGGATTGGTCGGGCAATTTGCCGGTGTTGCAAAACGCAGTGAAAACTTTAGCGCTTACGGCGCTCACTACCGAAATTACCGCCGATGATGTGGCACGCGTGGCGCGTGAGTTTGGCCTTGATCAGTTGCACAGTCATCCCCCGGTGGCCGGCATTCCGTTTGACTTGCCATTGCGTGAAGCTCGAGAGCGATTTGAATACCAGTATTTTTTGCATCATATTCGCCGGGAAGAAGGCAATATGTCACGCGTTGCTGATAAAGTTGGGTTGGAACGTACCCATCTTTATCGCAAGCTAAAACAGTTGGGTATCAGGCCAGCTTCAAAATCAGAAGACAACGGCTCATAATATGTTGGCTGTTGTTGGTGTAGGCGCTGCAATCCGCAGTTTATAGCTTGGAGCTTAAGGTATGAAGCGCAAAGAACTAAGCACAAGATATTCGTTCTTTTTGGTTCAGTCCTCAATGCGACCCAAGCGCACCACGGTTAAGCCCAGTTTGACATGCACCATAGTGGGCATGATCAGCACGCAGTTGTCGTAAGGCGTCGTGATCGCTCGGCCACCGTCGTGGCCGATCAGCGTGCCTTGTTTTGCAATCACTGACAAACCACGCAACCCGTCCGCAAATATAAAGTCGGGATGATGTGCAACCACGGCTTCTGTAACGCGCACGACCCGCATGGTATCGGAAGATGAAACTGCGGCCGATTCAATTTGCGCCTCTGCAAGAGCGCGATCCATGATGTCGCACGCCCGCAAAAAACGCCAAGTACTTTGCCAGGCGACATGGGCTGCCGCATGCTCCCAATGTTGTCCGCATTCCACCAGTAACGCATTCTTGGCGGAAGCGGGATCTCCAAAGCCGCCATAGTCACGCATCCGTGTGCCGTTCGCGTGGCCGCTATCCGCAACAATATGCAGCGGCATCCCTACCTGTTTTGCTAACGCGATACCTTTGGTTAGGGGGCCCGAAATCATCACCGGCCCATGGGGATCATGCATGGAATGTATATCAAATAACTGATCAACCTGATCGATTATCGGGCGAATTGCGCGGGCACGCGCCAACTCAACTGAGTTTCGTGGTCCCTCTAGTGCGGCGGGATTCCAGACGCGGTTAAAGTCTTCATCAACGAACCGCGAAGTGTGCGGTGTCGACGGATCAAAACGCAAAAATGCTGCCACATTCGCAAACGATAAAGTCAGTTTGCCGCGCGCGGGCCGCACCTGCATTTTAAACAGACGATCCAGCGTAATCGCACCGCAAATTTCATTGCCGTGGGTGATCGCATTAATCATCACATGTGGCCCTGATTTGCCGGAATCAAAGGTTGTGATGTAATCGACGCCTGTGTTGCCTTGTCGATAGGGAGAGATATCCGGCGCGGTTAGCTCCACCGGCGGTAAAACAGGCGGCAGCGTGTGCTTGGGATTAGTGTTGATGGCCATGTTTGTGTGCATGGTCGTGCCCGTGATCATGTCCACAATCGGGATGACCATGATGCGGGTGCATATTGATTTTGGCATACTTGCCAATAGCGGCAATCAGGCGAGCCATGTTTTTTTGCAGGACTTCAAAATGCTCATTAACCTCACGGGTTTTTTCGTCCATGTAGAGCTTGCGATTCACTTCAATCTGTAGCGAGTGCTTATGCTCGGCAGGGTCAGAATAAGCGCGTACCAGCTCAACGCCTTTATAGGGGTCGTTTACTTTTACCTCATAGCCAAAGCCACGCAAAGTAAGTGCCACAAAAGCTGTAAATTCAGGCGCACAGGTAGTGCCATCACGATCGCCTAAAACAAATTCTGCGCGCGCTTTGCCGGGACCTTCTTCGGCCACCAGGCCTGACACGGCGGGCATCGAATGGCAATTGATATGCCATACCGCGCCGTAATGCTTGTGCACATGGTTAATCGTATCGCGCACCGTCTTGTGGTATGGCGAATAGCAGGTTGCAATACGGTTCTGCACCTCAGCCACGCTTAGCTTGCGATTGTAAATATCTTCACCGGTATCGAGTTTTCGCCACACCAGACCAATCCCCTTTTCGGTTTTTTTGGAGACGTTAATCGGCCCGGGCCAGGTCGCTGAAATGAGCGCCTGATCGATATCGAGCAATGAGCGATTGCAGTCAATATAGCTGCGCGGAAAGGCCGCCGCGATCAAGGTGGCCCCGCATCCTGGAGCGGCGGCATACAGCTTTTCAACATGAGTATCTTCGGCCATGCGCAATGTTGAGTGCGGCACGGTAAAGCCGAAGTCTTCAGGATAAAAAGTGCCGCTGTGAGGGGAATCGAACACCACCGGAATATCGTCATCGTGCGAGGTGGTGGATGGACTAACAATGACCGGGACGAATGCGCTTTGAGACATAATGAATCGCTTTATAAAGAATGAGTAAACAATGGAAACAGGAGCGCGGAAAATAGAGGGCTAGGTTTAAAAAAGCGGTGAACGAGTTATAAAAATAATGATGGATTCTGAATAAAATTCACCTATCGTGCATTTGTTGTTCACCTATCGTTCAACTGCCATTTAAATGACAAGCAGAAAATCGAAGCGGCGCAATCTCACGTAATAGCGGCTGTTCAACACTGCAGCGCGCCATTGCTCGCGGGCATCGCGGATGAAAATGACAGCCACCGGGCGGATTTAAAGGCGACGGTATTTCGCCCTTAATGGCGGCGAATTTTTTTTGGCGCACTGTCAACTGCGGAACCTCGGCCAGTAGCGCCTGGGTATACGGATGATTAGCCTCAGCAAACAAGGCCTCGGTCGCACCAACTTCAACTACGCGCCCCAGATACATAATGACCACCCGATCGCTCAAATGTTTCACCACGCCCAGATCATGGCTAATAAACAGATAAGTCAGATCGAACTTTTTGCGTAGATCAATAAACAAATTGAGTACCTGCGCCTGGATAGAAACATCCAGTGCGGCCACCGCTTCATCGCATACCAGAAACTCGGGTTTTACGGCCAATGCGCGGGCAATACCGATCCGGGCACGTTGTCCGCCTGAAAATTGATGCGGAAAACGCTTTGATAGCGCCGGATCCAATCCCACTTGTTGCATCATGCTGGCAACATAATCAACTTTTTCCTGACGGCTGATCAAGCCATGCACAGCCGGAGCCTCACCAATGATGTCTGCCACGCGATAGCGCGGATTTAAGGAGGCATAGGGATCCTGAAAAATCATTTGAATCTGTAACTGCATGACGCGCTTTTCTGCGGCAGACATCGTTGTAACCAAGCGGCCTTTCCACCAGCGCTCACCTGCGGATGGCGGGTGAATGCCGACTACTACGCGCCCCAATGTCGATTTGCCGCACCCGGATTCACCTACCAGGCCAACCACCTCGCCGCGCTCAATAGTGAGGCTCATCTGGTCGACAGCATGAACTGTTTCGTCTGGAGCGCCTGCGCCAAACGTGCGCGTTAATTTGGTCGCGAAATCCGATTTTTTGGTAAACCGTTTGGAAACATTTTTGAGCTCAAGAATGCTACTCATGCGCTGTGCCCCGTTACCGGATGAAAGCAGCGCACTTGTCGATGCGCTGCGTGCGGGCTCAATGGGGGCGTGGCTTCGCAATCAGGCATGCGATAGGGACAGCGCTCCCGAAATGCGCAACCGCTGCCGATTTCCAGCAGAGAAGGTGTCATCCCAGGGATTTGTTTGAGTGGCTGGCCTCTACGGTTGCGACTCGGTACGGACGCCAGCAGGCCTTGTGTATATGGATGGAGCGGCGCATCTAGCACCTTGGCCACGCTGCCGTATTCGACCACCTTGCCCGCATACATGACAGCGATATGATCAGCCAAACCAGCGACGACCGACAGATCATGTGTAATCCAGATTAACGCGGTCCCGGAGTCTCTGCAGAGCGCTTGCATCTCAAACAATATCTGGCCTTGGATGGTGACATCCAGCGCCGTCGTAGGCTCGTCGGCAATGATTACATCAGGTTTATTCAGTAGCGCGATTGCAATCGCCACGCGTTGACGCATGCCGCCGGAAAATTGGTGTGGATAGCTATTCAGGCGTTCATCAGCGGAGGCGATGCCGACCCGTACTAGTGCGGCACGACAGCGTTCGCGAGCATTGACCGAGCTAATTTTTTCGTGCGCCTGAATGGCTTCAATCATTTGTGTGTCGATGCGCAAGACCGGATTGAGCGTCATCATCGGGTCCTGAAAAATCATCGCCACCCGATTGCCACGCAAGCCTCGCCATTGCTCATGTTTGAGGCCAATAATATTTTCGCCATTCAGCAAAATTCGGCCATCAACGATTTTCCCTGGCGCATCAATCAAGCCCATGATCGAGTAGCCGGTCATTGATTTGCCCGAGCCGGATTCGCCAACAAGACCGAGGATTTTCCCGCGCTCAACCGAAAACGAAACATCATCCACCGCCTTGACAACGCCGGCTTTGGTGAAGAAATGCGTGCGCAGGTTTTCAACCTGCAGCACCGCGTTCATTGACTAGAGCCCCGCTTGTGGATTGCCGTTTCAGCCACTTTCCCCCCCCAAAGCCGCGCCAGTACTAGTGTTTGTATAAATGAAATTCATTTCTTCAGCCTCGGATTCAACACATCACGCAACTGATCTGCGACGAGGTTGATCGACATGATCGTCAACAATAGTGCGAGACCGGGATAAAACGAAATCCAGTATTTGCCACTCATCAAATAGGTGAAGCCGTTGGATATTAAAAGCCCTAGTGAAGGCTCGGTAATGGGCAAGCCAAGCCCCAGAAAAGATAGGGTTGATTCCAGCGCAATCGCATGCGCGACCTGTACCGTGGCGACCACAATCAACGGCGGCAAACAATTCGGCAACATATGGCAAAACAAAATCCGCGTTTTCGAAAGCGCCAGCACTTTTGCGGCCTCAATATATTCTTTCTGCTTTTCCACCAGCGCCGAAGCGCGCACGGTGCGTGCGTAATAGGCCCACTGCACCGTGATGAGCGCAACGATAATCTTATCCGCACCCTGCCCGAGCACCGCCAACAAAATCAGCGCAATCAAAATCGCCGGAAACGAAAGTTGAATATCAACTACGCGCATGATCAAGGTATCGACCCAGCCGCTAAAATACGCTGCGATCATGCCGAAAAATAATCCAATCGCCAGTGCGAATACGGTGCTTGCTATCCCCACGCCGAGCGAGATTCGCAGTCCATAGAAAATAGCCGACAGCATATCGCGACCCTGGTCATCGGTGCCCAGTAAATGGGTATGACCTGCGCCCGATTTTTCGCCGGGCGCAAGCTTTGAATCCATAATGTCCAGCTGGCTGAGATCATAAGGGTTCTGCGGTGAAATCAGCGGCGCAAAAATCGCGATGAGAATAATCATCGTCAATAGCATTAAGCCAATTAATGCTAATCTTGATTCAGAAAAGTCGCTCCAAAAGCGCTGCAGTGGGCTTTCAATTCGGGGCGCCTCGCCAAACGACAGTGCGGATTTTGTTGCGCGTTTTAACCAGGCAGCTGCATTCATCTCAATGTCCTCCGCCAGATTGCGCGCCTAAACGAACGCGTGGATCCAGCACGGAATACACCACATCCACCAAAAAATTGATGAAAATAAACAAGCTCACAATCACCAGTAAATATGCCACGATCACCGGGCGATCCAGCTGGTTAATCGAATCGATCAAGAGCTTTCCCGTGCCTGGCCATGCGAAGATGGTCTCCGTCACAATCGCAAATGCGATTACTGAGCCAAACTCCAAGCCAATCACCGTGACAATCGGAATCATGATGTTTTTTAAAACATGCACACCAATCACCCGGGTGTTCGAAAGTCCCTTCGCGCGGGCAAACTTTACATAATCCTGCAGCAGCGCCTCGCGTGTGCCTGAGCGTGTGAGGCGAATCAGCAGTGAGAGCTTGAACAGCGCGAGATTAAAGGCGGGCATGAATAAATGCGTCAAACCATCCCAGGTTAAGAAGCTCACCGGAATACCCAACACATCGACCGTATCGCCGCGACCGTTTGAGGGCAGCCAGCCCAGATGCACCGAGAAAAACATGATCAGCACCAAGCCAACCCAAAATGTCGGTAATGAAAATCCGATAATAGACAGTGCCATAATCGCGCGGCCTACAAATGAGTCGGGCTTTAAGCCGGCGATCAGACCCAGCGGAATTCCCACCACCACCGCGATCATCGTGGCGAACAGTGCCAGTTCGATCGTGGCCGGCAGTTTTTGCAGAATCAATGAAAGTGCGGGCACATTGAATACAAATGACCGCCCAAAATCGCCTGTGGAAGCCGTGCCTAAAAACGCCAGATATTGGGCATAAAACGGCTTGTCCAAACCCATCGCGATGGTGGCGCGCAATCGTTCTGCATCATCTGCCTGCGGGTTGATCAATAATTCAACCGGGTTGCCAATCGCATATACGCCCACAAACACGAGGAACGACATCATCAGGAGTACAAAGCCTGATTGAAATAATCGTCGAAGGGTGTATGAGAGCATGAGGCCGATTTTCAGTCGAATACAAAAACGATAGCTTTAACGAGCGTATTGGGGCGGTGTGAGAAAAGGTTTATTTGGCGAGCTTTAAATTCATGGCCAGTGTGTACTGATCGGTGCGCGGTATGTATTTGAGTGCCTTGGTCGTGGCCCAGGTGCTCACCTCATAGTGCAAAGGAATCAGGCCTACATCCTCCATGGCCATTTCGGCTGCGCGCTGAATCATGCTTTCGCGCTTCTTGTCATCCATCGTTACCAGCGCTTCGCCCAGCGCTTTGTCGAACGCCGGGTTTGAGTAGCGGCCACGGTTTGTTACGCCCATGCCTTTAGCGGTGTCATAGGTCGCCAGCAGCGAGCGCAACGCGGAACCTTGTTCGCCCGACTCGGTACCCCAGCCCAGCACCATATAGCTAAACTCCAGTTTGCTGGCGCGAGTGAAGTAAACGCTTGAGGGCATCGTGTCAACCTTCACTTCAATGCCGATGCGCGAATAAAACTGTGCGATGGTCTGCGCAATCGCAGCATCGTTGATGTAGCGATTATTCGGGCCGTGGATGGTCATTGCAAAGCCGTTGGGATAGCCCGCCTCAGCCAGTAATTTTTTGGCGCCCTCCGGGTCAAATTTCGCAGGCTTTAATTTTCGGCTGGTGCCAAAAAAATTATCGGCCAGCAATTGGGATGCGGCCACGGCGCGACCTTCCATAACGCGGCTGACAATAGCATCACGGTTGATCGCCATCGACAACGCTTTGCGCACACGCAAATCTTTCAGCGGGTTTTTTTCAAGCGCCTTGCCGGCCTTGTCAGTCAAAAACACAGGCGCTTTATCCTGATGCTGATTCAGGTGGGCATAAATAACGCGGTTTGATACTTTATTAGAAAGCGCAAATTTAGTGTTTTTTTCGAGCTGTGAAATATCGGCAGTGGGTACAGTCTCGATCATCTCCACGTTGCCTGACAGCAGTGCTGCTACCCGCGCTGCAGGACTTGTCAGCATTTTGAACGTCACCTTGTCCCACGGCTCTTCGCCGCCCCAATAATCATAATTGGCTTTGACTACGACCCGCTGGTTGGCGACATATTCCACAAATTTGTACGGGCCCGTGCCAATCGCGGCTTTACCTGAGTTGTAATCATCAGTCGTGGCTTTTTCACCCACTGCTTTTGAAATAATCGCCACTGCCGTTAAGTCTGACGGTAATAAAGGATGTGGAAAAGCCGTTTTGAAAATAATGGTGTGGAGATCAATAATTTTTACATCAATGATGGGCTTGGTAAAAGTGGCAAATGAAGACGGGCTATTCGGCACATTTGGCACACGTTTGAGGGTGAAGGCAACATCATCAGCGGTAAACGCCGAGCCGTCATGCCAGCGCACATTTTTGCGCAGCTTAAATTCCCAGGTCGTATCATCAATTGCGCGCCATGATGTGGCGAGGGCCGGTGTCAGTTTTTGATTTTCATCGGGCGCAACTAGTGGTTGAAAGATGTGCCTTAGCGTGCTGTTGTTCGGGCCAACATTGTGATAATGCGGATCCATTGATGTAATGGCTGCTTGCAGGCCAATAGAAATATCGCGGGCATGTGCCGATTTTGTTGCAGCCTGTGTTGATGTTTGCGCTGCGGCTCCTGATGTCACGGCATACGTAAGCGACATTGGAACAGTTGCAAGCAGAGCAGTAAAAATACGGTGAACATAAATCATGAGGCTTCCTGACAGGCGGTAGTAATTAATTTTATGGGTTGTAATAACGATCTCAACGATAATAACCTAACACCTCGGGTCAAGGAACTTGTATGGGCAAGATCGACAATTTTGAGAAACTATTGGCATCTGGCAAAGATTCAGCGCTCCTGCGATTTTCGCTGGGCCATGAATATTTGAAACTTGATGACGCGACTAAAGCTAGCGAACATCTGCGCGCTGCCATCGTGCAAGACTCGGGCTATTCAGCCGCATGGAAACTGCTGGGCAAAAGTTTGGCGCAGCTTAATGATGTGCCCGGCGCAATAGAGGCCTATACCCAAGGCATTGCTGCTGCTAGCGCTAAAGGCGACAAGCAGGCCGCAAAAGAAATGACGATATTTTTGAGGCGCTTGGTGATGGCTGCCGCCCTGCCCCCATGTCCGCCCGCCCAAGCGCCTAAAGTGCCATAATCATAAAAATTATTTGATGATGAAAAGCCGTAAGAACAGTGATGGACGCGGTGTTTGGGTCGGCACCTGGGCCTATTTGGGGACGACGGTGGGTGCGACGGCAGCAGCAAACGCTATTGCCGAGAGGCCAGGAATGCGTGAATTTGCTCAGCCTCTATTGATGCATTAACATAAGCCTCGCCGATGGACTTCAGCAGGATGAGCTTGATCGTGCCAGCTTCATTTTTTTTATCGCGGCCCATATGTTGCAACAAAATATCGGCTGAAATTTTGGCATGCTCAATAGGCAAAGCGGTTGGTAATCCGGCATCATGAATAAGCTGGCGCGCTTGTTCAACGTCGGCCGTACTTAGGTCGCCGAGTTGCTGCGAAAATTGTGCCGCCAGCACCATGCCGCAGGCGACGGCCTCACCATGCAGCCACGTGCCATAACCGAGCGCGGTTTCAATCGCATGTCCAAAGGTATGCCCCAAATTCAGTAACGCGCGGCCACCCTCTTTGGCGGTTTCGCGTTCATCGGCCGCGACAACGGCCGCTTTAAGTTCACATGAGCGATGGACGGCGTGTGTAAGCGCCGCCGCATCGCGCTGTAAAAGCCGATCCATATTGGTTTCAAGCCAACTAAAAAAAGGCCGATCCAAAATTAAGCCATACTTGATCACCTCAGCCAGGCCGGAACGATATTCACGGTCAGGCAAAGTTTTTAATGCGTCGGTATCGGCCAATACGAGCTGCGGCTGATAAAACGCGCCGATCATATTTTTGCCACGCTGATGGTTAATTGCGGTTTTGCCACCCACTGAAGAATCAACTTGTGCGAGCAGAGTGGTGGGGATCTGTATGAACGGTACTCCGCGCTGGTATGTGGCGGCGGCAAAACCTGTGATGTCACCTATAACGCCGCCACCCAAAGCGAGTAATGTAGTTTTACGATCGCTTGACTGTTCGAGCAGCGCATCATAAATTTTATTGAGCGTTGTCCCATCTTTGTAGACCTCGCCGTCGGGCAAAATAATGGGCGTGACATTGACGCTTGCGTTGGTCAGCGTTGTAGCCAGCGTCTGCCCAAATAGCGGCCACAAGGTTTCGTTGGTCACTAACATCACCCGTGGCTGAGGAAGGTAGGGCGTTAGCAAGGCGGCATTCGCCAGCAAACCTTGACCAATCAAAATCGGATAAGTGCGCTCAGCAAGCGATACGGTCAGCCTCTGCGTCTCGATGGAGATCGGCGCTGGTTTAATCATGGGTGTGATGGTAGACACAGATTTATAAAGACCTAACGAGGGATTAGTAAAGGATTAGGAAGGGTTTAGTGAGCGCCCAGTACAGGCATAGAGAAGCAATTTGACACGTTATGGCCACAGCCCGCTCTGTTCAAGTCGCTCGATAATTTGATCTGCCAGATTGGTCGCGTGCAGCCGACCGGTATCGATAACTAGGTGCGCCGTCTCATTGTAAAGTGGTTCCCGAAAATCGAGTAATGCACGCAGCACAGTAATCGGGTTAGCGCCCTGTAAAAGCGGACGCTTGGTGTCACGCAAGGTGCGGGCTAATAGGTTATCCAAGTCTGCACGCAAATAGATAACAATGCCGTGGTCGCGCATCAATTTACGGCTTTCGCTGGCTAGAATTGCACCCCCACCTGTGGCGAGGATGGTGCTATTGGCCGTAACAAGTTCCGCGATTAGCTGTATTTCTCGCGTACGAAAACCGGCTTCGCCTTCTATTTCAAAAATAGTCGCAATCGACACACCGGTTCTACTCACTATTTCTTGATCCGCATCGATAAAGCTTAGCCCCAAACGATTAGCAAGGGCTTTACCTAAAGTGCTCTTGCCTGCACCTGGCATGCCGATCAAAAAAATATTGTGTCGCGAAGTCATGTCAGATGCGAATGATGTTGTGGGCGGTGGCTATGAGAGATAGCTACCAAGGCATGGAGTTTTTTTGATATTAAAAACGCAATGGTAATACACATAAAAATAAAACGGGGCGCTAACTGCAGCGCCCCGAATATTGAGTGGATGGATTATGGTTATTGGATACTTTCCATCTTTTGAAGTTTAGAAAAGGTGAGCAGGTCTGTTATCGAATAGTTAATTGATCTTTGATAATGCGCGGGGTGATGAAGATCAGCAGTTCGGTTTTGTCTTCTTGTTTTTTTGTGGTTTTGAACAAATTTCCTATAAAAGGAATGTCACCTAATAAAGGAACCTTGGTGGTGTCCGTCCGGGAAACTTGTTCATAGATTCCACCAAGAACTGCAGTGTCACCGTTATCTACTAATATTTGGGTTTTCAGTGTTCGAGTATCAATTGATGGAACTCCACCAGTTCCACCCGTTAAAATTGCCCCCACAGCGTCTTTTTTGATCTCTAAATCCATAATGATTTTATCATCGGGCGTGATTTGCGGCGTAACGTCCAGCGACAATATGGCTTGCTTAAAGGATATTGTGGAACCACCGCTTGCGGCTTGAGTTAAATAAGGAATTTCAGTGCCTTGAGTAATAATGGCTTTTTTCTTATCTGCCGTCATGATTCGGGGGCTGGAAACAACCTTGCCGCGATTTTCGGATTCCAAGGCTGATAGTTCCAAATTAACAATATTGCCATTGCCTAAGTTAAGAATAGTCATCGCTAACGAACCTGCAGCGCCGGCAACGGGTAAGTTAACATTTAGGTCCCCAGATGGAATTCCGCCGTTTGCTATCCCGCGGGTTGTTCCTAAATTAGCGCCAATGCCTACATTACGACCGCTCGAAGTGAAGCCCGATCCCGTGCCAAATCTTGCACCAAGTTCGCGTCCATACTTATCGTCGGCAATTACAATGCGTGCTTCTATCAACACCTGACGAACAGGCACATCAAGCTGACTGATTAAGCGACGCACTTCTTCAAGGCGGGATGGCACATCCTGTACAAATAAGGTGTTTGTGCGTGCATCAGTAGTTGCCGAACCGCGTTTGGACAGAATTTTTTGTGTTCCACCTGAAAGTAAGGTTTGAATATCCGATGCTTTTGCATAAGATATTACAAAACTTTCGGTACGCAATGGCTCTAATTCAATAATTTGCTGCTTGGCTTCGAGCTCCAATTTTTCTTTCGTGGCGAGCTCATCTGATGGCGCGATCAAAACTACATTGCCATTCTTGCGTTTGGATAAACCTTTTGATTGCAAAATAATATCGAGAGCCTGATCCCAGGGCACGTCTTTTAAACGAAGCGTCAAATTGCCGCCTACCGTGTCGCTAGCAATGATATTTAGCCCCGTGAAGTCGGCGATAACCTGAAGCAGAGCGCGCACCTCAACCGCCTGGAAATTCAGCGTCAGCTTTTCACCACTGTAACCAGCTGTTTGCACGAGCTTGTTCGGGTCTTCTTTTATGGGTTTGATTTCAACAATAAACTGGGTATCAGTTTGATAAGCCGAATATTCCCACAATCCGGCGGGGGTAATAACCAAACGCGCATTCCCGCCTTGATCCAGCACATCCACAGTTTTGACGGGCGTTGCATAGTCGTTTACATCCAGTCGACGCACTAGGTTACGCGGCATGTTGGTATTGGCAAAATCAACAATAACATTTCTACCTTGCTGCCGAATATCAATCCCAATGCCGGGTGAGGAAAGGTCAACAATGACACGGCCTTCGCCGTTGTTGCCGCGCCGGAAATCCACATCTTTAATGCTCTGCCTAACCGCCGCTGAGGCGGGCGCGGGTTCAGCAAACTTGGTTACGGGTACGACATCTTTAATCACACTCTGCGATGCTGAATCAATCGTTATTAATAAAGACTTGCCTTCAAGAGTCGCGGTGTAGGTAAGTACGCGCGTCAAATTGAAAACCATGCGGGTGCGGCTTGACGCTTCAATGACGCTAACCGAACGAATATCGCCTTCTCCGATGTCGACATTGCTTTTTCCTAAACCGTTAGTGGTATTGGGCAAATCCAATGCGATACGCGCAGGATTGGTTACCGTGAAACCTATCGGGAGCGCCTTCAAGGGTTCTCTGAAATTGATGCGAACAACTACCTTGCCGCTTTGCAGCGCGGTGGTATTAATCGATTCCAGCAAATTTTTTGCGAGGTCTTGAGAAACGGCGGAGAAACTTGCCGCGATACCCAATAACAAAGCTGCATATAAATGTAATCGACGTAAGCCATTCAGGCGGGCGTAACGAGAGAGGGGGGTGGCGTGCTTATACATTATTTACCTCCCGTTCCTTCCAACAGCGGAAGCACGCTTTCGCGCTCGGCCCAATCGCCGGCTGTGTCTTGAACGATTTCTTTAAGTTTAATTTCGGTGTCAGTAACGTCAGTAATCAAGCCGAAGTTCTGGCCGAGATAATTACCCTTTTTGATGCGGTACAACGTTTTTTCAGCACGCACCAAGGCAAACATCACATTGCCTTGTATGATTGTGCCGACCATTTTCAGTTGCTCTAATGGGAATGCTTCAAGAGGCTCTTTTCGGCGGTTCAAGTCAGGCGCCAGTCCGTTGGCGTTTGCATCTTGTTTGACCGTCAGCTTGCGCGGCCGAAATGGGTCGGGCAAGTCGAATCCTTCATAAGCAAATGGTTGAAAGGGTTGAACTTGCGGTAATGGATCAATTCGGCGCGGAATATTTTCCGATTGTTTGACGAATTGTTTTAAATCGGCATAGCCCTCGCCGCAAGATACAAGTAATATAAGTGGCAAGATGAGCAGCGTCCGTTTTATAGATGAGGCCTGCTTACTGATGGGCCCGGTCATTTGGCCCCCGCTTTAAGTTTGTTCGCATCCCTTGCCACTTTACGTTGTGATTCAATTTCATCCTGATCCAGATAACGATATGTTTTGGCAGTGGCCTCCATTGATAGAGCACCATCTTTGAGCGTATCTATTTTCAGATCATTAAGTAAAACAATGCGCGGCAGCTTGGAGATGTCGCTGGCGAACGCGCCTAAATCATGATAGTTGCCAACCACCTTTAAGCTGATAGGCCGTTCAGCATAAAACTCGGTAAAGTTCTCGGTAGGCGTTGGTTTGAAAAGGTCAAATTGCAATCCACGCCCAAGACCTGCTTGATTAATATCGATAATCAGCGCATCAACTTCAGATTTTGTGGGCAGCTGTTTTAATAGCGCGCCAAAAGCTTGTTCGATTTCAGCGCGTTGTTGCTGATAAGCCTCAAGATTAACGGCAAGCTTTTTCTTTTCGATAAACGTATTTTTAAGATCCGCTTCCTTTTTTTCTTCTTTGGACAGGTCTTCTAGTTGCCCCTGGTAAAGTACAAAATAAAGTGCAACCAAAATAATTAGAAACAGGAAAATAAAAGCGCCGAGCCGGAATGGCCATGGCCATCCGCCAGGGCTTTTGGGGTCAAGTTGTTTGAGGTCTTCTAACCACTTCTTCATGATTTTTTCTCCGCTGGCTTGGCGGGCACCCCTTTACCGGCACCGCCCTTATTGGCGTCCGCTTTAGCCCGTTTAATGGAGAAGTCCAATGAAAATTCGTTCGCTCGCTGGCTATTAACAGTAACCGATTTAATTTCTACGTTGGCAGGTTTTTCTAAGTATGGGGACGCCTCAATGTTGCGCATAAACGCAGCGACACGTGCGCTTGATTGCGCATAGCCGGTGACTGTAACTTTGATGCCTGCCTGTTTGATGGTTTTCAAATACAGACCTTCTGGTAACTGGCGTAATAATTGATCCAGCAAATACACAGATTCCGAGCGGTTAATTTGTAAACCTTCAACGACTTGTTTTTTTGCCAATAAAGATGCTGTTTCTTCTCGAATTTTCTTAATCTCGTCAATTTGTTTATCGACTTTTACGATCTCATCGTTGAGATATTTGTTGCGGCCCTTCTGGTTTTCAATCTGACTATCAAAAATGAACCAGAGCAAGCCACCAATTGCCAACGCGACGATCACAAATAGCGCCGCCAGTGTGACGAACTGCTTTTGCCTCGCTTTGCGTTTTTCTTCGCGATGGGGGAGTAGGTTTACGCGAATCATGCAGGGTCAAACCTTCTCATTGCTAGCCCACAAGCAACCATCAATGCCGGCGCGTCAATCGTGAGTTGGCGCGGTTTGATTTTCGAAGATAGCGCCATATTCGCGAACGGATTGGCTACTACTGTGTGAACCTGGGTTCGTTGCGCAACCATTTCTTCCAACCCGTCAAGAGTAGCGCAGCCGCCAGAAATAACGACATGATCCACCTTATTAAATTGGGTGGAGGTGAAAAAAAACTGCAGTGCGCGGGTAATTTCGAGCACAACTTTTTCATTAAATGGGTGCAACACATCCGGCCCGTAATTGTCAGGCAATCCGCCAGATTTTTTGGCTACTTCGGCCTCCTCAATTGGCATGCCAAATTGACGAGAAATATCCTGAGTGAGCTGATAGCCTCCAAGCTGTTGTTCGCGAGAATAAATTTGCTGGTCTTCATGCATCACGATGACGCGAGTGGTTTGCGCTCCTACATCAACAATGGCGGTAATATCCTTACTCTCGATACCGGACGCGGCGCCTTTCATCATCTCGAAGGCAGCTAAAGCGGCATATGACTCAACGTCCATGACTGTAGTTTTGAGGCCGGCGGCTTCGGCAACGGCCACGCGATCTTCAATTTTTTCTTTGCGCGATGCCGCAATAAGGACTTCAACTTCTTCGTCACTATTGGGCGCTGGACCAAGCACCTGAAAATCAAGATTAACTTCATCCAGACTAAACGGGATGTATTGGTTCGCTTCGGATTGGACTTGATATTCCATATCCTCTTCGCGTTGGTTGCCTGCCAAAATTACTTTTTTGGTTATGACCGCTGCGGAAGGTAATGCTAGCGCGATATTCCTGATCCGCGTGCCCATTAACTTATGAGCGCGTTTCATCACCTCGCCAGCAGCTTCTATATTGGCAATATTGCCATCGGTGACGGTATCTTTCGGTAGCGGCTCAATAACATAGCGCTCAACACGATAAAGGCCTTTACCGGCATCGACAATTTCGACCATTTTAATGAAGGACGAGCTGATGTCTACCCCAATCAATGGTGGCGTTTTAGCCCTAAGGAACTCGAATTGTGAAGCCAGTTTTTCTTTCAGCATGGGGAACGGACGGCTCTTTTATTGATCGGAACTTACGGCCCACTACGTACAAACTACATTAAATGCTAGCAACAACCACAAGAGCTGTAAAGCTTTTTCTTCTAAACCTCGAAATTGGTTTAATTGTGCATGAGTTACCATCAACATGTACATTAATTTTTTGATAGCGAGTATGAAAGGCATTTTTTTGCCCGACTTTGGACTGATATGAGTCATAAAATTGAAGGATATCGTTTGGGTTATGAACGTCGCCCCCCTATAATCAGTAATATAATTTAAATGTGCAATCGAAAATGACTTTACGCTGGTGGTATTACCCTTTGATTTTGGCGTCGTCGCTACTGCTGGTTTTGGTCGGCATTGTGGCCTTGACCGTTGTGCTCCTTTACCCAAATCTGCCCTCTATTGACGCTGTAACCGACTACCGTCCTAAGCTGCCGCTGCGCGTGTACACCGTTGAAGGGGACGTCATTGGCGAATTTGGTGAGGAAAAACGCTCATTCGTCAAAGTTCAGGATATTCCTGCCGTTATGAAAAACGCGGTTATATCTGCTGAAGACGAACACTTTTATCAACATGGTGGGGTGGATTACTGGGGGTTGGTCCGTGCGGCGGGCACCAATTTGATGGCCGGAAAAATCAAGGGTGGTGCTAGTACCATCACTCAACAAGTGGCGAGAAATTTCTTTCTTTCCAATGAGCAAACGCTTACTAGAAAAGTTTCAGAGTGGTTACTAGCTTTCAAAATAGAGCATAACCTTTCTAAAGATCAAATCCTTGAAGTTTATTTAAACCATATCTTTTTAGGCAACCGAGCATACGGGTTTGCAGCCGCGAGCAGGGTGTATTTCGGCAAAGATTTAAATCAATTAACGCCCGCTGAGGCGGCGCTATTGGCGGGTATTCCGAAAGCTCCGTCGCGTTACAACCCATTTGACAACCTAAAACGCATTACCGAACGTCAACACTATGTTTTGCGGCGGATGAACGAGTTAAATTACCTTAATACGACCAGCTATCAAGCTGCGCTTGCACAGCCCTTAAAATTTAATCGTGATCGTACGATGTATGTGGTTGATGCTGATTACCTTGCTGAAATGGCGCGACAAGAAGTGTTCGAACAGTACGGTGAGAAGGCTTACATCAGCGGAATTAGAATCTATACAACGGTTAGGCGCGTTGACCAGGAAGCGGCAGTGGCGGGCTTGCGAAAAGGCATTCTAGATTATGATCGTCGCCATGGTTACCGTGGCCCGGAAGGGTCGGTAGTGCTGTCCGCTAACGAAGAGGAAGCAGACGATGCCATTGAAGAGGCGCTTGCTGAAAAACAAGTGGTGGGCGATCTGGTTCCCGCTGTTGTATTGTCGGCAGATCCTAAACAGGTAGTAGTTATTACGAAGCGTGGCGACACCTTGACCTTGACGGGCGATGCACTTAAATTTGTGGTCAAAGCCTTAAGCGATAAAACTTCTGCCCTCAAACCGGTGCGCGGGTCTTTGGTACGCATTGGTCTAGATGACAAAGCGGCACCCGTTTTGTTGCAAGTGCCCAAAGTCGAAGCTGCGTTAGT
Source organism: Burkholderiales bacterium (assembly GCA_025359985.1). Taxonomy (GTDB): domain Bacteria; phylum Pseudomonadota; class Gammaproteobacteria; order Burkholderiales; family Usitatibacteraceae; genus UKL13-2. Next base: position 72,711 of record JANYDB010000012.1, read on the forward strand.
GTCGCTTGACCCTGCCGATGGTGCCATTCGAGCTCTCGCTGGTGGCTTTGATTTTAACGCGAACAAGTTCAACCATGTCACCCAGGCCCAACGCCAGCCAGGGTCGAGTTTTAAACCGTTCGTATATTCAGCGGCGCTCGAAAAAGGCTTTACGCCTGCTACGGTGGTTAACGACGCTCCAGTCGTATTTGATCCTGGCCGCAACGGCGGCAAAATATGGGAGCCCAAGAATTACGATAATAAATATGAAGGCCCAATGCGGTTGAGGATGGCGTTGGCAAGATCCAAAAACATGGTGTCGATTCGCGTGCTGCAATCAATTGGTCCGCAATACGCGCAAGACTATATCTCGCGCTTCGGCTTTGACCCAAAGCAGCACCCGGCCTACCTCACCATGGCGTTAGGCGCAGGCTCAACCACGCCGCTACAAATGGCGGGGGCTTATGCCGTATTCGCCAATGGCGGCTATCGAATCAAACCTTATTTCATTTCGAGGATTACCGATGATAAGGGCGGCGTTTTATTTCAGGCTGACCCGGAACGCGCAACGGATGTGGCCGGCGGCAAAAATGCTGAACGGGTGATTGATCCGCGCAACGCTTTTATCATGTCCAGCCTGCTGCGCGATGTGGTGCGTTACGGTACTGGCGCAAAAGCAATGTCGCTGGGGCGACATGATCTGGCAGGCAAAACTGGAACCACCAACGACAGTATTGACGCATGGTTCGCAGGTTATAACCCGGATCTCGTCGCCATTAGCTGGATAGGGTTTGATAATCCCACCTCATTAGGTGACTCGGAAACGGGCGGTGGTGCCTCACTGCCGATTTGGATGCACTACATGCAGCGCGCATTGAAAGATGTCAAAGAGAAGCCCTTTGAGCCCCCGCCGGGCGTGGTCTCAATAGCACTTGGGGATGCGGGCAAAGATGGCAAGCCACTATTCGAATTTGTTTACGCCGAGGCTACGGGTAACGTAACCGACGGCCCATCAGCGCTTCGTGAGGCCAACAAGCCGAGTGAAGAAGTTAAAAATCAAATTTTTTAGCGGCTAAAAATTTTTCCGTTCCTTGCGCTATGACCCGACATGCTTTACCTCCGCCTTCAGATCGCCCTGATCGAGCGAGGGGTAAGCTTCGCATCCGCATTGCCCACTTGGCGGCAAAGCTGATAGCGGAAGGGTTAACTGACTACAGCGCCGCCAAAAGCAAGGCCGCGCGCCAGCTCAATTGTGATGATAGAAACGCGCTGCCCGATAACCATGAGATCGAAGTCGCGTTACGCGGTCATCTGGCGCTATTTGCGGCAGACAGCCAGCCGGAAGCGCTGCATGCGTTGCGCGGGGTTGCATTGCGCGCCATGCGGTGGTTGCAGACCGAGGGAAAACTTGGCGGGCAGCACCTGCAACAATCTCAAAATAAGCGTGAACATGAAGCGGCAGCGTCGGCCATGGAGCCGTGGCTGACCGGTGCGGTACTCAATGGCACAGCCAATGAATTTAGCGAAATTGAGCTGGAGCTGATTGGGCTTGAATCAAAAGCGGTCGAATTTATGCTGCTCAACCGCGGCGTTGAATTTGAGTTACGTGAGAGCGGCGAAAGATTAAAAAATCACTCGCACCACGCCGCGGCTAAAACCATTGAGTACCACCTCGAATTTGAGGATGCTCCGCTAGTCATTACGCTCTACGAAAGCCAAGCGCAGCGGCTGGCCCGGCATCCTCCTAACACCCCCAGGCACGAACGCGTACAGTTAGCACAAGCCGCTGCCCGATTTGTATCAAAAAGTGAACCCCAATAAGGACGGGCGATTCGAGCGCTAATCTGCCTTTCTGCCTGAAACAGCGCATCTATAGGCGTTGTACGTTGCTTACTCAATCCGGAAATATGATCGTGACCGCTTTCATCACCGTTGGCGTCGGGTAGCCGCTCATAGGGTCGGCCGGATTTGCGACGTCAGTACAGGGCTGGTTGTTCGCGCCAACGCCGCTGTAGAGGTAGCCAAATAGTGGGATGTGCGCTTTCATGCGACGGTTGCCTTCAGAGGATTTCATATCCGTGAGCTTGAGCGTGGCATTGCCGTTGCTGTCGTATTCGTCCTTGAATTCACCCGAGTTGATGAGGTAGTAGGTGGGTTCTGCGATGTCGAGTGTTTCTACAACGACGGCGTCGGCTTCCGCGCCGAGCGCACCACGGTAGACGACTTGCAGGTAAAGGTCGGTGGCGTTGATGGGGATGGCATTGTCGAAGACGAAGGTGAGGGGGAGTGCCTTTTGTTCGCAATCGTTGGTGATGGCCGGGTCGCAACGCGGGATGGTTTTGTTGGTGAGGGCCTGAGAGACGACGATGGATTCTTCGGCACTGCGACATTGCAGGGCGTATTCAGCGCGGGTGCGTGAATCCTGCGTGCTGTCGTACTCGCCATTGAGGTCGGTGGTGTAGCAGGTGTTCTTGCGGAACTTGGCCACGGCGACCACCGTGCCGCCAGTCATGCCCTGCTGGGGGGTGTAGTCGGTGATGTTGGCGAGCTTGAGTTTTACTTTCTTGAAGCCGCAGCTGTCCTTGCAGTTGTCGGCAGAGCTACCGTGGTCGATGATGCCGAAGACACCTTCGTCGGGGGCGAGTATCTTCAGCTGACCGCGGAAGAAGTAGTCGATGAGGCCGGCTGAGTATGCAACGGCGCGGGGAATGAGGAGGCGGGCTTGGTCGTCGTAGTTGTAGTAGTTGAGGGTGCGGCGCGGCAGCAAAGTTCTTGCCTCCAAAAACTGATCAAGTACGCCTTCTGAAGCGAGCTTGACGTTAGTGTCGGCTCCAACTGTAGCTGTGTCATTTACTGTTCCCGTCAAAAACCTCATCTGCGATCCGAGCATCGCACCGCCGGTCATGTTTTTTAGGGCAGAGCCGGTAAGCGTAACAGCGCCTAGTCCAATACCAAATGGCGAAGGCAGCGGAAAATCGAGCCCCGCACTGCTGCCGATATTGGTCCCAAAGCTGTAGAACCCACGATTGCTGTAATTCGCAAGGCCACGACCTTGCGCATTCGGCTCATTGGTCGCAAAAAAATCACGATACGTTGCAAACGATGGTGTGGGGTAGCCTTCGTAGACTAGTTGTGGCGCTCTTGTGTTGACCGCGCGATCGTTTGAACCGTTCTCAAGCGTGAATTGCCCCGTCTGCAAAGTACGCGCCTTGAGATACTTCTCATAAAAGCTGTCGTGACCCGCTGCACAAACACCGACGAGCGGCACACAGCCGCTCCCTGCATGCGCGTCATTGCGCGTGTGTTGCGGCTGCGCCATGTCTTGAATCAAATGCACCACGTCACCGATGGAGCGGAACACCGTGGCCCAGTAGAGCTTGCGCTCGTTTGCGCGCTGCTCAGCCGCAGAGTTGTCAGCAGCGGTTGTAAACTGATACACAGCAGCGATTGAAAACTGACACACCGTTTTGAGATGATGGCTGCTTTTCGGAGCGGTCTTGAAACCCAACGAGGTGTATGTGGAAATTCAGTTATTGAGCAAGCATGGGTTCAGTTTGAGGCGGATCGCCGCCGAGGTGGGGTGTGCGGTAAACACGGTGCGGCGGCACCTGGCGCTGGAAGCTGTGCCAAAATATGAACGCAAGGTCAAGCGCGCCACCAAGCTAGCCGCGCACGAGGGCTACCTGCGCGAGCGGCAGACGGCGGCGCGACCGAACTCGATACCGGCCAGTGTGTTGTACTGCGAGATTGTTGAGCGCGGCTACCAAGGCGGGTTGAGCCAGTTGCGCACTTTTATGCGTTCGCTGCGGCCGGTGTTGCCGGTCGAACCGGAGGTGCGCTTCGAGACGGCGATGGGCGAACAGTTACAGGTGGACTGGGTCGAGTTCCGCAAAGGTGTCACGCCGCTGCACGCGTTCTGCGCGACAATGGGATACAGCCGCGCCAGCTACGTCGAGTTCGTCAGCGACATGAAGGTCGCCACGCTGATCGGCTGTCATGAGCGCGCCTTTGTCGCGTTTGGCGGCGTACCGCGCAAGGTCCTGTACGACAATATGAAGACGGTCGTGATTGAGCGCGACATGTATGGCGACGGTCAGCACCGCTACCACGCCGGCTTCCTCGACTTTGCCAAGCACAGCGGCTTCATCATCAAGCTGTGCCAGCCTTACCGGGCCAAGACCAAGGGCAAGGTCGAGCGTTTCAACGGCTACCTGCGGCGCTCGTGTTTCAACGGCTACCTGCGGCGCTCGTTTTACGTACCGCTGGCAAGCCGCCTTGGCCAGAGCGGCTTGCAGCTTGACGTCGTCACCGCCAATGTTGAAGTGGCGCATTGGTTGCGGCAGGTTGCCAACGAACGGGTCCATGGCACGACTCAGGAGAAACCGGCCGCCCGGCTGGCAACGGAAGCGCCATACCTGCAGATGCTGGGGGCGCCCTGGCGGGGCGACATTGCCGCCGCACGGCCGCAGGCGGCGAAGCTGGAGGTGCCCGTGCCGCGCCCGGCCATCGTGGTCGAAAGGATCGCTCAAATAGCGCCGGCACAGCACCCCTTGGCGGTTTATGAACAACTGCTGATGAACGTCAAGCAAGGCGTGTCGGCATGAACTTGCAACATGAACGGATGACCCAGATGTGCGAAGCGCTCAAGCTGCCCTTCGTGGCGCAAGGCTACGGTGCGGCGGCCCAGCAGGCGGCCAAGGACGAGACCGCCTATAGCGACTTCCTGGAAAGGCTGCTGCGCGAGGAAATGGCCGGGCGGACGGTGCGCAAACAGAGCATGATGACGCGCCTGGCTGGCTTTCCGGCAATCAAGACGCTGGAGCAGTTCAACTATGACTTTGCCAAGGGCGTCAAGCGCAGCCAGGTCGAGGAACTGGCTGGACTGGGTTTTATCGAGCGCAGGGAGAACGTAGTGTTGGTCGGCCCGAGCGGCGTGGGCAAGACCCACCTTGCGATGGCGTTAGGCTACAAGGCGACGCAGGCCGGCATCAAGACGCGTTTCATGACGGCCTCCGATTTGCTGCTGACGCTGACGACGGCCTACGCGCAAAACAGTTTGAAGACAGTCATGCACCGCGCAATCAAGGCATACCGCCTGCTGATCATCGACGAAATCGGCTATCTGCCGATGAACCGCGAGCAAGCCAACTTGTTCTTCCAGGTAATCGCGGCACTGTACGAAAAAGGTAGTTTGATCGTGACGAGCAACCTGCCGTTTGGCCAATGGGATGCCACATTCGCGCAGGACGCGACGCTGACAGCGGCGCTGCTGGACCGGCTGCTGCATCACGCTCACATCGTCCCCATTGCCGGCGAGAGTTACCGGCTCAAGCATCAGCGG
>JANYDB010000032.1 GCA_025359985.1 Burkholderiales bacterium
TGGCCTGCAGCTTATTGATGATGTCCGGTGTATTAGGGCCAAAAAAATTCACTACACCGCTGTTGACCAATGCATAAAACTGGGGCAACAGCGGTTTGCCCCCGTTGTCATGGGATCGGATGTTGCCCTCTCCGTTCGAAAAGGCGCCGTCCCAATCCCAGTTCCTCCATGAGCCTTTGACACCGGTAACAATCTGCGAACTGTCGTTGGTATCGGTGGTATCGCGCAGTCCGGTCTCAATCGAACGATAGCGAACGTCGAGCGGCTGACCACCTACACCGGCCGCTGCTGCGATGGCAGTTGGATAAAACCGGCTCGAAGGTTGCAACGTGATGGCACCCGAAATTTCCGTGTTTTTGCCGTATCCAAATGAACTGGAAAACGGCGCGGGCTGAATGCGGTAGCGCGTCTCGTCTTTTGAGTATAGCGCGGTGACATATGCCAACCAGCCGTTGCTCAACTGAACGCGAGCCGAGCTGAATAAATTCAGTTGTTTGTCGTTGGGGATCATGTTGACGCCCGGGTAACTGGACGGATCGAAGCGGCATCCGCCACTGATGAATGACGAGGGCGCACAGTTGTTGGGCGCGGCCAGCGAAGCGACGCCGGCCTGGGTGACGGTAATGGCGCCAATGCCTCCCGTGGTTATCCGGGCGGGAAAGGTATGACTGGATGTACTGTCCAGGCCAATGTCCGCGCGGTAGGCCGTGTTTGAAAAATTGCGGTCTCGCTGGACGAGATTTTTTTGATCGTTGTATGAAGCCGAGACGACTACGTTGAATTTGTCGGTGGTGAGATCACCAATCCCGGCTGCTCCACTGATAGTTTGTTGAGCGCCGCCGCCACTGCGGGTTGGGGCACCTGCGTATATAGTCACCTCGCCACCGCGGTAGTCCTGGCGCAAGATAAAGTTAATCACTCCGCCAATTGCATCAGAACCATAAACAGCGGAGGCCCCGTCCTTCAATACTTCGACGCGTTCAATCGCCGCGAATGGAATAACCGCCAGATTAACGCCCTGTACACCGTTGACTTCGCCTGCGAATCCGCTGGCGCGCTTGCCATTAATCAACACCAGCGTACGGCCTCCTCCCAACCCGCGCAACGAAGCGGTCTGGGAAGAAAACGTCAAGGCGCCAATCACGTTGCCCAGCGATATGTTGCCAGAACTGGTATTGGCGCTTATCAGCTGCAATAGTTCGATCGCCGTCGTGGCACCGCTTTTATCGATGTCCGACCTGGTAATCACAGTGATGGGCAACGCACCTTCGCCTTCAATGCGTTTGATGCCGGATCCTGTTACTTCGACTTTTTCGATTTTTTGCGGCGTGGGTGATTCTTGCGCCCGTGCCGTGTTAGTGATGGCAAGGGATGAGCCGGCAATCGCTAGCGCGTACGCAACGGATTGTGCGAGCGCCTTGTTGTGAAATTTCATATCGACCTCTCGAAGTTTTGGATTTCGAGGGCAGATGCATCACGACGGAGGTTACCCGACGGAAAATAGTTATGCCAATAGTTTTGTGTTTTTTTTCAGACCTGGTTGCAAATTCGCAACATCTCAATGTCGTAGAACGAAACAACTTCCAGCATTATTTTGTGGACGCTGAAATTTTGTCACAGCAGAAGCAATGGTGGTCACAGAATAATAGTTGTTTGTCACATTTTGGATTCGCCAGTTCTGCCCGGACCTACCATCCGCAGTGTTGGCTCGGCCTGCGTTTCTTGGCCAGACACATCGAGCGGCAAGATGCATCGCCGCAGGTCGAGTTGGCACTAAATCCTTGCCTGGAGGTTGCAATGCACGTTTTACTCCCGAATAACGCCAAAGCACCTTCAGTCACTACTGCAGGCGACCGCTGCAACTATTTGCGGTCTGCAGTGGCCCCAATGGCAACAACGGATTTCCAGTCTATGGTTGGCGCAGACGCCACTCGACAATGTGTGATTTTGCTTATCGATTCGGATATGTCGTTTATCTCCACATTTACGAAGGCCGCGATTGAATATGGCTTTCAGGTTGATGTCCTGACATCCCAGCTAAATCTACGTCAGGCTTTGCAACGTTCTAAAGCGCAAATGCTTGCGATAGGATCGATGTCGCAGGGTGCTGATATTTTCAGCACCTGTCGTGATGTCAGGCAAATTAACGGCGGCATTCCGATAATGTGGCTGCATTCTGTTGAAGACGAATTTGATCAGGCATTGATGCTCGAGTTAGGAGCAGATGTCTGCATATCAAAATCATCAAATATCCGCGTCATGCTCGCCCAAATGAAATCATTGCGTCGTCGCATGGATAATGACAGCACACTGGATTTGGGCACTAGCCAAAAGCCGGGCGTAATTACGCACGGTAGGCTGGTAGTTGCACCTTCATCTTTCCAGTTCTACGTAGATGGAAGGTCGATCGCTCTTAGTGCCGGGCATTTCGCAATCCTGCTGTATCTAGTCGAGCATGCCAATGAAGTCGTACCGCGACATATTCTGGTACCGTTTCAATCTGCATTTTCACGCGCCGTCGACACCAAGGTTAATCGATTGAGAGCTTGCCTCAAAGCTGCCGGTCTTCCGTTCGAGGTCATACGTTCGGTGCGGGGGAAAGGGTACATGTTCGTTTCCAATCTATGCAATCTGCAGAATTGAGGTGGAGTCGCCATGCGATGCTACTTTCCAAGGCAAGTCATTCACATAGTTCTATTCATCATCTGCATGCATGCGGCTCAATCCACGGCCCAAACTAGCCCGCCCAATCGCTGCGCTGGAGAAGAAGCACGACAGTTCGATTTCTGGATCGGTGACTGGGATGTGTTTGAGAAGGATGGACACCTCGCCGGTACGAATCTGATCGTATCAATGTATGAAGGGTGTCTGCTTCATGAATCATGGAAAGCCAAGGGCATGGTGGGCCAAAGCTTCAATCGCTACGACGCAGCACGTGGCTTGTGGCATCAGACTTGGGTCGATTCCACCGGGGGATTTCTGCTTATTGAAGGAAAATTTGTGAATGGGGTCATGACCCTATCTGACTCATCCCTGCCAGGTAAAAAAGATCCGATGAAGATCAACGAGATTGCCTGGACGAAACTGCCGGACGGATCGGTGCGACAGCATTGGCGAGGCTCCAAAGACGGAGGGGCCACATGGTTGACGGTGTTTGACGGAAAATATGTGCGCTCCACGCGGACCCAGCCGAACGTTGTGGGCGCGAAGATGGAGCCGGAGTTGAAATAAGCTACATCATCTTAATGCGGGTTGAAAAAGCGGCACTAGTGTCCCAACGTCAGAACAAAACTTGTTGAGAATTTGAATTTTGTAGCTCCGGTATCTTTGCTAGCAGACTTGGAATAGGGGTTGGCTCGAGCGGGTTCAACTCCAGAACACAGAGGATTTCGTGCAAAGAGTTGTCGAGGCCGATTTCCTTCTTGACAATTGCGATGAGTACGTAGGTTGAAATGGCGACCCTGACATGTGTCTCGACGGCATTCACGGTGGTGCCCAGAAACGACTTGATGCGGATGCTGCTTGATCCATTTGAAGAACAACTCGACTTGCCACCGCTATTTGTAAAGCGCGCAGATTGTTCTGCGCAAAGTTGGATAGGGCTTGTGTAAGCGCCGCGACGCTGTGCGCGCGGAATCTCCGTCAGGCCGGTATGCTGGCTGGCATCGTATGCCGGCCGGACAAATAGGCCAACGCAATCGCTTCGTCTCGCTCGATCGTGTGCAAGCACGAATAGCCCCTCTCCCCTCGTGGGAGAGGGGTTGGGCAGAGGGGGGGCGATGAATCACCTACTCAAATATCGAACTAGCAACTCGACAGGAGTTACCATGTTGCAACTACGACCCAACTGCGAATGCTGCAATCGCGACCTGCCCCCTGAATCCGAAGGTGCGATGATTTGCTCTTTCGAATGCACTTTCTGCCGTGGCTGCGCGCAGAACAAGCTAAAAGGCATCTGCCCCAACTGCGGCGGCAATTTTGTCCCGCGCCCAATTCGCCCAGGAAGCAAACTGGAAAAATATCCGGCGTCCATTGAGCGCGTCTACAAATCGGCGGCTGAACATCACGTTGTGAACCGCGATTACTTGTAGCCAGCCCGTTCGCATGCTGTAAATGGCGATCGCTGATTGCGTGCCGGAAAATTGATCGCCCTCTGGCGGTAATTTGATCGCGACCGCGCACACTTCGATTTCCAGTTGATTCTCGCGTCGGATTGAGCCATCTTGTCACCGAAAAATGATGCCACCGGCATTAGCCTTGGGCTCGTGGATAAATTAGCGATTCAGATCAGAAAACTAACTCAGTTCATCATGGAAATGAAGCGGCTAATTGGATCAACTCCCTGCGGAAATCAATACTGGGCTATCTGCCGTTCAGCCATGCCGGTGGTGCGTTGCTGTTTCACCTGCTGTCAAAGCTGTATGAACATACCAGCGTGATCATCACCACCAACTTGAGTTTTTCTGACATTTTCATTAGTCTCAAAGTTGTGAAAATCAACGTCGCTGCACACGAGCTTACGGTCAATTAGACCAAAAATAAGACGAGGAAATGCCCTAGTCAAGAGCTCACTTAGGTGCGCTGAGTTTCTTGGTCCGAACTAGATAGTCAAGTTTCTCCTCTTCAATCACAGACAGTTTTCGGTCGCGGCTAATCTCCAGAATTTCGTCTATTTCATCCTGAAGTAGTTCGAATTTTTCCCGCTCGGACAATGGTCGCGATTCCCCAATGCCAAGAAGTTCCGCAATTCTCGCGTCGTCGTCAATCTCTGGCACCTTCGACTCAGGATAAATGTCCTCAAAGGTGTGCCGAACTATCGTTGATTGCACCTGCCCGTCCAATAACTTCAGCAGGGGCTCACTGCGGAGATGGCGGTAACTCCACATTGTTGTTGAGTCTACGTGGCCGGTAATCGCCGTGACCTGAGCATCCGTCAGTGTGGTGTCTTCTACCAGTCGACTGATAGCTTCATGTCGAAGGTCATGCACCCGTAAGTTGGGCACCCCTATTCCGATATTAGCGAGTTCGTCAATCGTTTTGCTCCAACTGCATGAATAGTCAAACGGACGCCAACCTCCGGATTTTGTACGGGTTCCAATTAAAAAGGGGGATTCTTTGGAGCTGACCTTAAGAGCTAACTCCACAATTTCCAAGGCCGGTGGTGTTAGAAGCGCATACCTAGGTTTTTTCGACTTTGTGTCGCTGCGCGGTAATAGAATTCGTCGCTTCTTAGTATCAATGTTCGCCTTCTTGAACCCGGCTGCCTCTCCCGGTCGAACACAGCAATGCAAAATAAGCGCCAACATAAAATAAAGCCGCCGATTCGATTGCGCCTCCAGTATCGTCAGCAAGTGAAATTCTTCATGTGGCTCGAGGCGGCGGTCCCGTCGCCGCCCCTGGCAGTTTGGGCGACTAACATGATGTAGTGGGTTATCGAGTTTGATTCCCCACTCCCTTCGGGCAATCTTGAAGACGGCTGCTAGCAATGCGAGCTCAAGTCGAATTGTGTTGGGAGATGGCGGGTGCTCGTAGCGCGTTTTTTCAAGCATTCGGTCGTCACGGTATTGTGCGATTCGCTCTTCGCAGAGGTTCTGGAGCGAGTACGAGCCAAGGTGTTTGAGAATCGCAACGGCTTTTCCGACCTCCGCCTTTTTTGTTGTCGCTCGTTTATCGTTGAATTGGGAGCAGTTGAAGTATCGGTCAAATGCTTGACGTAGCAACAACTCACCTGCTTTGGGAGCCATAAAGTGGTGGCTTCCCAAATCCATTTGATGCTCAATAGTGCGTGCGACTTTTTCGCACTCGGCTTTGGACGGCCTACTTACGGGCACCGAGGGGAAGCCCTTTCGGCGAATTTGAATGAACCACTTACCACTTGGAAGTTTGCGTGCGGTAGGCATCACGAGTCTCATTGCTAACGTAATGCTAACGATACTCCATTGAGTAATTATTTACTAGTTGTATCAATGGTTTAGTTATAGTTACCGGGGGCTTATGAGTCCTCTGCTCTAACCAACTGAGCTAACGTCCCACAATCTCACATAGCAGAATCGCTATTATAGCCAAACCGCTCGCAGGGCTGCTGATCCGTGCAGAATCTTTGCAACGGTGCGCATGATGGGTTATTGCGAGCGATGCTGGGGGCAATCATAAAGGGCGAGGCTGAGGATAAGCATGGTGTGCGCTCAAAAACCGTTCACGATATAACTGCGGCTCAGGTATTGTTCTGACATACGCAATTCATCGGGATAAGGTAGATTAAACGCCATGTCTGAACATTATCTTTCACCATTGTTTTTACCGACCTCAGTTGCGCTGGTCGGGGCGACTGAACGCGAAGGTGCGCTGGGACGTTTTGTGTTTTTAAATCTGCAGTCCGGCGGGTTTAGAAGTAAAGGTAGTGAAGGCGTCATTTACGCGGTTAACCCTAAACATGATCAAGTATTTGGCCAGCCCTGCTTCGCGCGATTGAGTGATTTGCCTGCAACACCGGATTTAATCGTGATTGCCACGCCCGCCGCGGGTGTGGGCAATATTTTGCAGGAGGCAGGCGTGGCGGGGGTGCGTGCTGCGCTTATTTTGTCGGCCGGGTTTGCTGAAACAGGCGCTGAGGGGCAGGCTCGTGCTCATGCGGTGGAAGCTATTGCCCGGCGCTATGGCATTCGCATGATTGGCCCGAATTGCATCGGCATGATGCGTCCGGCGATTGGACTTAACGCGACCTTTGCGAACGCAGGCGTCCGCGCAGGTTCGCTGGCACTGGTATCGCAGTCGGGTGCGGTTTGCACGGCCATACTTGACTGGGCGGCGACGACTGAAATCGGATTTTCCAGCGTTATTTCGTTGGGCGGCGCGCTGGATGTAGACTTTGGCGAAGTGCTAGATTTTTTGGTGCAGGATGTTGAGACGAAAAGTATTCTGCTTTATGTAGAAGGCATTCGGGAGGCGCGTGGATTTTTGTCGGCGCTTCGAGCAGCAGCGCGGGTAAAGCCGGTGGTGGTGCTCAAAGCGGGGCGCTACGCGCTGAGCAGCCAAGCGGCCAGCAGCCATACCGGCGCATTAACAGGTGATGATGCCGTGTTTGATGCGGCGCTGGCCCGTAGTGGTGCATTGCGCGTAATGACGTCGCTGCAACTGTTTGCAGCGGCTCGTTTGCTGGCTGACCCGCGCGTAACCAAGAGCTTGCAGGGCGAACGCCTGGCTATTATTACCAACGGCGGCGGACCGGGTGTCGTGGCGGCAGATTGCGCGGCCGATAACGGCCTGAAGCTGGCGACGTTATCGGCAGCTACTTTAAAAATATTGGACGCAGCCTTACCTGCACATTGGTCGCATGGCAACCCGATTGATCTTATTGGCGACGCGACCCCGACACGCTTTGAAGTTGCCATTAACGCCGCCGCCGCCGATAGGGGTGTGGATGCATTGCTGGTACTGTTTTGTCCACAAACAGTGACATCGGCTGGAGCCGCCGCGACCGCCATTATTTCAGCGGCGCAGTCGGTCATGACGCAACATGGCAAACCCGTATTTGCGGCGTTTCTGGGCGGCGCCTCGATTGCGCGGGCGCGAGAAATGCTTGAGGCGGCGCATGTGCCCATTTTTCTGACGCCGGAAAATGCGGTGGAAGCGTTTTCTTATCTCGCCCGGTTTCGTGCGCATCAGGCATTTTTGCTGCAATCGCCGCCTGCGCATGAGGCGCTAACATTAAGCCGGGCCGATTGCGCGAGCGCGGTCGCCATCGCCCAGACTATTCGAGCCGCCGTGGTTGCCGCGAAGCGTGTGATGTTAACCGAGCTTGAAGCCAAACAGCTGTTGGCTGCATTCGGTTTACCCGCGGCAATGGGCAAAATCGCCACGACCAGGACAGAGGCTGAAGCAGCCGCGAAAAAAATCGGTTTCCCGGTCGTCATGAAAATTCACTCGCCGGACATTACACACAAAAGTGATGTGAGTGGCGTACGCCTTGATCTAATGAATGTGCGACAGGTAGGCAACGCTTTTGATGACATGCTGGAGCAAGTTTCACAGGCAGCGCCCGAAGCCGTTATCGAGGGCGTGAATATCCAGCCAATGCTGAAATTTGCAAACAGCCGCGAGGTGCTGGTGGGCGTTTCGCGGGATTCCATTTTTGGCCCAGTTATTGCGTTTGGTTCGGGCGGGGTAGCCGTAGAAGCGATACGCGATACCGCGCTCGCCTTACCACCGCTCAATCATCTGCTTGCCACTGAGCTTATCAGCCGCACCCGCATCAGCCGGGTTCTGGATAGTTATCGACATGTGCCGGGCATTGACCACGAAGCGTTAGTTGGTGTGTTGGTGCGGGTATCGGTGATGACCTGCCTGTTGCCGTGGATTACCGAGCTGGATTTGAATCCGGTGCTGGCCCATCCGGAAGGCGTTGCAGTAGTTGACGCCCGCATCGTGATTGATGCGAGTGCGCCGATCACGGATCCTCGTTATCGGCATATGGCTATATTCCCCTATCCGGTTGAGTTGGAGCGCCAACTCATACTAAAGGATCATTCCCGGCTCAAGCTGCGGGCGATTCGGCCTGATGATGCAGCGCGTGAACGTGCTTTTGTCGCGTGCCTGTCTGACACATCGCGCTACTATCGATTTTTGCATTCTATGGCTGCGCTGTCAGACGATATGGTGGCGCGTTTCACGCAGCTCGATTATGACCGTGAAATGGCGCTGATTGCACTCACGCCGGATGGTGAAAAAATCGCGGGCGTTGCACGCTATCACCCGAATCCGGATCGCGAAACAGTGGAATTCGCGATTGCGATTGCGGACGCTTGGCAAGGCAGAGGGCTGGGTGAACAACTGATGAAGGCCCTGATTAGCGCTGCACGCGATGCGGGTTTCCGGCAAATAGAAGGCAATGTATTGCCAGTCAATTTGGGTATGCTGAAACTCGCGGCGGTCATAGGTTTTACGGTTGCACCTGTTGGCGACGCCGTTAACACTATCAAAATTACGTTGGATTTGTGATGGACCTAATTGACACGATTAACACCCATTAAGCATTGTCCGCCTGACATTATCGACAAACCAGCACAGGCACTTTCGAGTGAGCGAGCACTTTCATGGTTACGCTGCCGAGCAATAGCGCCGATATACCGCCGCGGCCATGTGATGCCATCACGATCACATCGCATTTTTTCTTTTTGGCAGTGGCAATAATGCCGCTGTAGGGCTCGTCATTTAATACGGTCACTTTTTCAATCGCTACATTTTTGGCTTTTGCATGTTTTTCGACGATGTCGAGATGATTGGCCGCCTGCTTTTTCATAGCGTTATCCCAGTCGCCGGGCGTCATAGTTTGTAGCATATATCCTTCGCCACCATAAACCATGGGGTAGGATGGCATCACGGCTAAGGCGGTCAGGCTGGCACCAGATTCTTTTGCGATGTTAATCGCTAAATCAATGGCTTTGAGCGAGAGCTTGCTGCCATCAGTGGGGGCTAGGATATGTTTGAACATGAGGCTTCCTTTTTAATTCACACATGAGCGAAGAACTACATTAAGCATAGGCAAGGCGCAATAATCGATATTGACGAGAATCAAACGCCATGCAATTAAATCGTTTCTGATCCGAAAAAATACCCAAAAAAGGGCGGTGAGTTTTCACTCACCGCCCTTTTTAAAAAATCTTTGTTGCTCGCACTTGTTGCCGACTTCTATTGCCACAATACGATCAAAATCAGCTATCCGTTTCAAGGAAACTTTTTAACTTTTCGCTGCGGCTTGGGTGGCGCAATTTACGCAAAGCCTTGGCTTCAATTTGACGAATGCGTTCGCGTGTCACATCAAATTGTTTGCCCACTTCTTCAAGCGTATGGTCGGTATTCATCTCGATACCAAAGCGCATGCGCAGCACCTTGGCTTCGCGTGGCGTGAGTGAATCCAGTACATCCTTAGTCACATCGCGCAACGAGCCATATTGCGCTGCATCAAGCGGCGCGAGTGAATTAGTATCTTCAATAAAATCACCCAGATGCGAATCATCATCGTCGCCAATCGGCGTCTCCATCGAGATCGGCTCTTTGGAAATTTTCATGATCTTGCGGATTTTATCTTCCGGCATCTCCATTTTTACCGCGAGGGTTGCGGGATCCGGTTCCAGCCCGGTCTCCTGCAAAATTTGGCGGGAAATACGATTCATTTTATTGATCGTTTCGATCATGTGAACCGGGATCCGGATAGTACGCGCCTGATCTGCAATTGATCGCGTGATCGCCTGACGAATCCACCATGTTGCGTAGGTCGAGAATTTATAGCCGCGGCGATACTCAAACTTGTCAACCGCCTTCATCAAGCCAATATTGCCTTCCTGAATCAAATCCAGGAATTGCAAACCACGGTTGGTGTATTTTTTGGCAATCGAAATCACCAAACGCAGGTTGGCTTCAATCATTTCGCGTTTGGCGCGGCGGGCTTTAGCCTCTCCCGTGCTCATTTGTCGCGCAATTTCTTTAAGCTCCTTGATCGGCAAACCTACTTCTTTTTGTAAGTTAATTAGGGCTTCCTGCTGCTCGACGATGGAAGGCTTGAATCTGACCAGGGCGGCAGCGTAGCCTTTACCATTGGTGATTTCATCGGCAATCCATTTCAGATTGGTTTCATTACCGGGAAATGATTTAATGAAATGCGGACGTGGCATACCAGAATTTTTAACGCACAACTCCTGGATTTCGCGTTCACGTTGACGCACACCATCAACCAGCGAACGCAATCCATTACACAAGGCTTCGACCTGCTTGGCCGAGAAACGAATTAGCATCAGCTCGGCGGATAATTCTTCCTGCAAATCTTTATAAGCGCGCGAGCGATGGCCTTTTTCAACCAACGCTTTTTTCATACGCTTGAAAAGCTTGCGGATAGAATTAAATTTCTCAAGCGAATTAAGCTTGAGCTGTTCCAGATTGGCGGCGGCGATAGAGCCGTCTTCATCTTCTTCCTCTTCTTCGATTTCTTCGGGATCTTCCAGCTCTGCTTCAGCCAGTGCGGCCTCCGCTACTTCAGCTTCATTAGGATCGACCAAACCATCAACGACTTCATCGATGCGCATTTCATCGCGTTCAACTTTGTCGGCCAAATCGAGAATGGCCTGAATTGTCGTCGGACAGGATGAGATGGCGTAAATCATGTGTTTCAAACCGTCTTCGATACGCTTGGCGATTTCAATTTCGCCCTCGCGTGTCAGCAACTCAACCGAACCCATTTCACGCATATACATACGCACAGGATCGGTGGTACGGCCGAATTCAGAATCTACCGTGGAGAGCGCTGCAGCCGCTTCTTCTTCAGCGTCGTCATCGTCACTTGCAGCAGGCGATGCGTCGGTAAGCAGCAGCGTTTCTGCATCAGGCGCTACATCGTAGACCTGAATACCCATGTCGTTAAACGTGGTGATAATTGATTCGATCTGCTCCGCATCAACCATATCGGGCAAATGATCATTAATCTCTGCATAAGTCAAAAAGCCGCGCTCCTTACCAAGATTAATCAGGCTTTTGAGGCGGGTTTTTTGCGCTTCGATATCGATTTTGGCCGCTTCTTGCTTACTGGCTTTGAAGTTCGGGATCGGAAATTCGTCGTGATCGCGGGCGCTTTTTGGTTTGCGTGCCATAGTATTGGGTGTCCGTGCCGACCGAAGTGGCTGAAGATGGAATAAAAATGGGTGCGCTGGGAATCACGCGCAGAACCGTGGATTATACCAAAGACCCCTTATTTTCGCCAGCGTTCCAAGGAAATGGGGTTCATTTGAAGTCCACTTACTCGCAATATATGGGGTATGGAGTAACTTGTTTCAACTTAAAGCGATCTAGAGATACTTAAATCACCTCTATCTGGCCGGATTTAACTGAGGCCCATTTCACGTGCACGTCGGTCTATTTCGGCGCGCTTTCCCGCAGCCAATGCTTCTTCATGCAGCTTTTGGAGCGCCGCGTCAAAGTCGGCATCAATATCGCGAGCGGCCATATCCTCGTCTATCAATAACGGATGAATCGTGAGGCGATCTAGCAAATCAGCATCAACTGATTCACGAAAATTCGCGACTACCGCGCCCATATGCACTTCAAAATCATGATCCCGAATAAACGCGGCCATTCGATATGCGGTGCCGATTGCGCCGCCATCATCAGCATGCACCGCCAGATCAAAACGCCCCGCCAATAACGGCTTAGATAGCATGTCGATAATTAGCTGCTCAGCCGGCGTCAGTTTGGCGATTTTTTTGGCGTTCGCAGACAAGCAGGGCTCACGACGGTGCCGCTTATCCCAAGTGGCACGTTTATCGCCTGGTGCGTAATGGCGCGGCTTGGGTGAACCATCGCGGTATATCTCTGTTGGCGGACGCGAGCTGTTACGACCCTTGCCCGTCGAGAAACCGTTGCTATTATCGAAGCCGGCATATCCTCCATCGACCCCAAACGCCCCGCCAGTGCTTGCGTTTCGGCCTATCGTCATAGGCACCAAGCGCTCTATTTCGACGACACCCAAGCCCACAGTATCGGCAAGCCGACGCCGCAACATAAGTGCCAAGCCAGGCGCTGTTTGCGGCGACACTTGCGAGATTAAAGGCTTTGCATTGGCCAGCAGCCTGGCGCGCCCTTCCTCACTACCAACATCAACTTGCGACGACAATTCATCAAACAACATGGCTGACAACGGTTTTGCATTTTTAAGTTCCGCCATAAAAGCATCTTTACCAAGGCGGCGCACAAAGGTATCCGGATCATCCTCGGCAGGTAAAAATAAAAAGCGAATATCCTTACCGTCAATTACAACAGGCAACGATTGTTCCAGCGCACGCCACGCTGCACGCCGCCCGGCTTTGTCCCCATCGAAGCAAAACACCAGATTGTCCGCCATGCGCAACAGCTTTTGTACGTGAGTAGGCGTAGTTGCGGTGCCCAGTGTAGCCACCGCGTTTTCAATCCCGTTTTGCGCCAAAGCGACGACATCCATATAACCTTCAACCACTATGGCCGTTTGAGTATCGCGGATGGCGCGGCGGGCTTGAAAGAGCCCGTACAGCTCACGGCCCTTTTCAAATAATGGCGTCTCGGGTGAATTGAGGTATTTTGGCTCTCCCTGACCCATAATTCGGCCACCAAAGCCGATCACATTGCCGCGCTGATCAAGTATTGGAAACATTACCCGATCACGAAAACGATCATATCGACGGCCCTCATCGTTATCAATGACCAGCCCGCACTCTCCCAAGGCACTTGCTGTGTAGTCTTCCACCGCGCCTTTTAAACCTTGCCAGTCATCCGGCGCGTAGCCTAAGCCAAACTTCGCCGCGATCTCGCCGCTTACACCGCGGCCTTTAAAATACGCAATGGCTTTTGGCGAGTTCTTTAATTCACGGCGATAAAAACCCATGGCCGCGATCATCACTTCACCAAGGCTCGCCGCCTCTTTTGCGCGCTCAACGGATTCTTCCCGATTCGCTTCGAGTGGCATAGGCATACCAACACTGTCGGCAAGCTCGCGCACGGCATCGCGAAAGCCCATGCCGGAATACTCCATTAAAAATGAGATCGCTGTACCGTGCGCGCCGCAACCAAAGCAATGATAAAACTGCTTTTGCGGACTCACCGAAAAGCTGGGGGATTTTTCGGTGTGAAACGGGCAACACGCAGAATAGTTTTGCCCCGCTTTTTTTAGCTTTACGTGCTTATCAATCACGTCAACGATATCAACGCGGGCAAGCAGTTGTTGAAGAAAATCAGAAGCAATCATAGTTTGAAGATTATACGGCGCTGGTAAGGTGCACGCGGCTTCATTAAATGGGCTCAAAATTTTGAGCCAAAATCTTCCACGAGAAACTCAACTCTGCAGATAAGCAGATGAGCAAAGAATCGTCAATTGACAAACAATTGTTAATTTTTGCAATAAGTGATGCGGCGCACTCGTTTTGGCTAAATAAACATATACTTTGCGTTATAAATTAATGTTTTAAGCTATGTTCTGCAGATTAATAAAATCATCATCATAGTAACAACGTATAAGCCCTAGGATAAATTGAAATCATCAAATTAATAAAAACTCATGGCCGTAAATCGAATCCACACTACCGTTAGCCGCCGAATTTTTCCGCAATGGATGGCGGAAAAAAACGCTCTTCGTAACGCCGCTCAAAAGCGGCGTGTAAGCGCATTGCTGCTTTCACTGATGGTATCGCTGGCGGGTTTCGCGGTGCTGCCAAAGCAGGCTGAAGCACAAACCATTACGGCTTGCGTTAGCGCGGCCGGCACGACTGCACAACAGTTAAGCAGCTTATATGGCTGCTACAACAACGCGGCGGCTGGTGGCGCAGTAGGCGCTACGACTCGATTAAGTACATCTCTTGGCAATGTCTCAACAAGCTTGGGCAATGTCAGCACGAGTTTGGGTAACGTCAGCACATCCACCGTTAGTGCGCTTAGCACGGCGACCGCTACGTCGACTGCGCTGGGCAACACCAACACCAGCCTTGGAAACGTCTCCACTTCGCTGACTCAAACCCGCACCAGCTTAGCTAACGTC
>JANYDB010000037.1 GCA_025359985.1 Burkholderiales bacterium
ACCAATCGCAACCGCAATGGCTCGGAAGATGTGGGACTTATGCAAATTAATTCTCTTTGGCTTCCAACGCTTGCCAGCATGGGCATCAGCCGCAAACAATTGTTCGAGCCCTGCACCTCCATAGAGGTCGGCGCATGGATATTGGCGCAAAACTTTCGCGCTCATGGCTCGAACTGGAATGCGGTTGGGGCCTATAACGCGGGATCGCCTGAAAAACGACAAGCGTACGCCATGAAAATCTATCGCGCGCACGTTGCGGTACACAAACAATTGTCTGAACAGCAAGAAGGCACCAAATAATGACGCTCTTTCAAACCGAACGTGATTGTCTCTTTGTTTCGCCTAGTGCCAAAGCATTTCTGAATGAGATGTTGGTACGGCTGAATGAATTGAAAATCACGGTGGCCACCATTTCGAGTGACGCGATTCTTACCGCGACCCGCGTCGGCAATTGCCAACTCTTGGTGATTCCGTTTGATCAGACCAATTCGAATTGTATTAGCCGCGACCTATTGCATTCCTACAAAGGGCGAACCTGCGTTGTTACGACACCGGACGACGATATGGCGGCACTCATGGATATGCTGCCGGCAAAAGCCTTGCTGGTGATGTTTGTGCGCAAACCCAGTCCGGCCAATTTAATCGACGCGCTGGGCCGAATCCGACACCAAGCCAATGCGGAAAAAGTCACGATCATTTTGTTCGATGATATGGGTGGACGCTATGCCTTACCGGCGAACAAACCGGTTGCCGTTCGCAAACCCAGGCACTCACTGGGCCGCGTTGGGGCGTCCTGCGCCGACATGATTCACCGGTTGGTGTTTTGCGACATGAAGCTTGACGATGCCATTTCTAAATTGGATCAATACAAACCCGAGCAGAAAGCGGACTTGATTCAGTCCCTCAAGGGCATCACCAAAGTCCCGGATACCGCCTATTGTTATTCGGACGAAGTGGGCCGTTACCTCGATGCCATCGAGCGCCATGGGTTACCGCTATCGGCGGTGTGGATAAAGCCGCCAACCGGCTACGGAACCGTTGAATTAATCGCCGCAAGCGAACAAATACGCAAAAAAGTGCGTGATGTCGATGGCCTGTTTCTCTCACATGCGGGTGAAGTCTGTGTCTTGCTGCCGATTCATCGTTTGGAAGATGCTGAAACGGTAGCGGAACGGCTGCGGCAAACTGTCCAGACGTTTTACCCGGCGGTCGTTCTAAAAACCACTCACGTCTATGCTGGCAGCGTAGCAAAAACAGACCGGGCGAGCTTGCAAAAAAGGTTAGACAACCTAGTAAAAGCAGCGTAATATTTATTACCGTTGTAACAACGCGGTTTTAATTTCTGGACAAAGCCTTTCGGGCTTTTCCTTGGTAAGCCGGTTACCCGGCCTTGCCTGTCATCCGCGGTTCGCCGCCCTAAGTCCGTCCTGGATTTAGGCCCACTCCAAAAGTAAGGAACATAGCTATGCAAGGTACGCCCATGCGCCTTGCAGTCGCGTCATTAGTGCCCTCGGTATCCAATCCAAGGACCTATTTCGACACGTCTGCAATGGCTGAATTAGTCGCATCCGTTAGTACAAAAGGTGTCATTCAACCCATCATTGTTCGCCAGAACTTTGACGATTCTCACTACGAAATTATAGCCGGCGAACGTCGCTGGCGCGCCGCAAAAGAAGCCCACGGCGAGGATTTCCAAATCGATTGCATTGTCCATGCTGGCCTGTCTGATTCAGACGCGCTGGAATTGTCGATTATTGAAAATTCGCAACGCAAAGATATCTCTGTGACCGAAGAAGCCGATGCCGCTGCCAAGCTGCTCGGTCGTCTCTCCGGGGATCGGAATGAAACCGCGAAGCGTCTTGGTTGGTCTATTAGTAAGCTCGAAAAACGACTTGCTCTCATGACCGCCATTGAATCGGTTCGGCACGCATTAACGGTTGGCGAAATCCAACTTGGTCATGCGGAGCTGATCGCGACACTCGCGCCGGAGCGGCAAGTCAAAGCGCTGAAGCAAGTGACCGACCAAAAGGTATCCGTCGAGCAGCTTCGAGATGCGCTACAACAATACGCATTGCTGCTGAATGCGGCCATCTTCGATAAAACGGCGTGTGGCAATTGTCAGCACAATTCGTCAGTTCAACGAACGCTGTTTGCAACAACGGTCAGTGAAGGCTCTTGTACCCATGCCCCGTGTTTTGAGGCAAAGACAGAAGCGCAATTGCAGACCGTAAAAACCGAACTGGCGGCTGAAAATGCCATTGTTCGCATCATTCGTCCGGGAGAGCAATTCATCGCTCTTAAGCTCATCGCCGATGGGCCCACGGGTGTCGGTGTGGAACAAGCAAATGTCTGTCGTGCGTGTAAGGACTACGGCGCAACGGTATCCGGCTTAGCCGGTTCAATCGGCACTGTACAGCTGGAACAGTGTATGGATTCCAGTTGCAACAGCAAAATGGTCGCTTCAAAACTGAAAGCCGAACGGGCAGCAGTCGTGGAAAAAGCCACGCCCACACCTAAAGCGTCAGTGACGCAGACCACCAACACGAAAGTCGCCGCGGCGGCCAAAGTGGCAACGGTTGCGATCACGATCGATGCGGCAAAGTTAAGGACGCCGATCCAAGATTATCGGGACAAAATGTGGCGCAACGCATTAGCGCGTCACATTAATGCCGATTGGACACGCTCTTGTGAAGCCTTGGTGGCCATTGTGGCATCCGGACAAATCAGCTCTTATTCTTTCGAAAGTTCGGTGTCGTTTAGGAAAGCGTTTAACAAGCTGACGCAAAGTAATGTTGCAACCGATTCCCGAAGCAACAATTTAGGAAATATCGTGTCGGCACTGCGCGCCGCACCCGAATCGATGCAAGACGTTGTGCAGCGCATCGCACCGGCCACAATATCGAGCATCGATATAGAGGCTGTCAAAAGTCTGCTTTCAGCCTTCGCCATCAATTTGGCGGATTACTGGAGCGTGAACGACGCATTCCTTGAAATTATGGTCAAGGGCGAGATGCAGATGGTGGCCGATGAAATCGGCCTCACACAAGCGCTTGGCA
>JANYDB010000126.1 GCA_025359985.1 Burkholderiales bacterium
CGTCGCGGTCGCGCGGAATGGCAATATCGACTTCGCCGAAGTCGCCTGAGATGGTTTTGGCAGAATGGCCATTGCGGACGTTGCCAGTACTGTTGCCGATGTTGCCGTGGCGGGCGTGACCCAAGTGCTGGTTCATCTCGGCATTAAGTGCGGCTTCAAAGACGGCCTTGGTGAGTTGCTTTAACATGCCGTTCTCGCCAATCAGGTCGCTCGGCTGTTTGTAGTGGGCAATGACGTGGTCGAGCAGGGCTTGAGGAAAGGCGGGGCGCTCAGCTGCCTCGATTGGGGCTTGGCTTGCGGCAGTGTCGCTGTTTAAGGCTTTAGTGCGTTTCAGCGTTTCATGTAGGCTCCTTGGGTTACGGGGAGACTAGCAAAAAATTCAATCTACACAAAATTATTTACACCCTCCAGAAGCCTTACCCTCGAAGGGTGGAGCGCAGGCGATGACACGCTTTAGACTCGCGACTTTTGCCGTCAGCACACCCATGTGAGCGGAGGCCAGCAACGGATATTTTCCGCCCGGCACCTAGCAGCCCACCGAGTTGACTGGAATATTCTTGTGCCCCAACGCTACCCCTGGAAGAGTTTCTACTTCAACATCGCGAAACAATTGCAACTGGATCTGCGCAAAGCGTTTTATTTGCGATTGGGCAAAACGGACGTTAGTGATTGCCTGCTTTGGCAGACTATAGATGCATGCGGCGATGTCCGCATTGCTCAGCCGCAAAGATGGTGGATCCCAGGTGTCGAATTTCATTAAAAACTCGCGCACTGCAGCTTCGTCACGCGTTTCAATTCCGGCAAGAATTGCCTCGACAGTGGTACGAACCCCGATGTCAATCTAGGTCTTTTGTTCGGCTGACTTTCCCTGATTAAGATATTGGATCATGGGGCAAAATTCCTGACGGCGTTTGGGAGGGAGGGTGGGGGAGGCGCCCTGTCAATGCAAAACGCCTTCGCGTTGCAATCTGATCTAAAGTTGTACTTCGAATGCAAAAAGTTTCTTTTTCATTTATTATGCTACACGATATGACATGTTTCAAATTATGGGGTAACCTGGCATTGAAATCGTGCATCCGCAGTATTTTTATGTTGAAGACATGATTAGTTTGGGCTTCGATATTGCAGCGCGACTGTGAATCTGTGAACCTCTGCACTCTGTATTTTGGCATGAAAGAATAAAATATATGATGACCCTGCCATTTCCCCTTCCTTCCCGCCCACCTGTGACCCGTATTCGTAAATGCGATGTTACAAACTTGCGATTCCCAGGCGGTCCGCGAACGCAGCCGATGCGAGGCTTTGAAGACCAGTACGTCGATATTGTGGATTACATCGTACGGATTACCGACGAGATATGGATGGAGCGGGCAGTCGGACGAATTTACGATACCTACGATGCCAGCTGCACGATTTATTCGTCGTATGGCGTCGTTCGGTCGGTTGAGGAGGTGATTGCTGGCACGATCTCGACGCTGAACGCGTTCCCGGATGGCGAAATTCATCACCTCAACGTCGCCTGGAGCGGCGACGAGGAGGAAGGATTCTACACATCGCATCTCGGACATAGCCAATCGACGAATGTTGGTCGCAGCAGCTTAGGTCCTGGGACGGGTCGCCGCTCCTCTATCCGATTTGCCGCCGATTGCATCACCCGTGACAACCGCATCCACACCGAATGGCTGGTACGTGACAACGGGGCTCAGGTTCGTCAGTTGGGATTCGACCTGCATGAGGTGGCGCGGCGGGCGGCTGAAACGTCCACGTTAGAACGCTACATTATCTCGCCCGAGACCCGCCTCGAAGGTCAAACGCCGCGCAAGCTGCTCGACCTGCCGAGTGATACGCTTGAGGGCTGGGCTCGCCATTTATTTCATAACATTTGGAATCTGAAGCGCTTCGATTGGCTGACGCGTTACTACGCAGCGATTGCCACGCTCCATGCTGGCGGCGGCCGGGTCGCCCAAGGCGTACGCAATATCGGCGCGCTCTACCTCCATATTCAGGCGGCGATGCCAGATGGCGTGATGCGGGTTGAGCATGTTTGCCATAGCGAAGAAAATGATGGCGTCATCGTGGCGGTTCGCTGGGTTTATGAAGGGACAACCGCACCGGGCGGTGTGCTGGGCGAATGTCCTAAAGGGCGGCAGGTCTTCATGATGGGCGTCAGCCACATGCGGCTCGCAGGCGATCGCATCGTTGAGGAATGGATGATTTTCGATGAATTGGGCGTGCTCGCACAGGCCTATCGCACATGAGCCGCTGGAATGATCATCCACAAGTGCTTTCGCCTGTAGGCCAGCGTTTTTCCGCCCTGATTGAGGAAGGTCCGCGCCGTCAGGAGCTGCCCGGCTATGAACCGGTATATCGCGATTTCGTTGACTATATTGTGCGTTGCACGCATCGCATATGGGAAGAAAAAAATATCGGCTTATGCCGCTCTCACTACAGCCAAGGCTGTGTGATGCATACGCTAGCAGGGCCGCAGGTTGGCTGCGAGGTTGTAGTGCAAAACACCATTGGCGCACTGGCCATGTCGAGCGACCGACAAGTCATAGCTGAGGATGTCATCTGGAGCGACGAAGGCGACGGCAATCTCTACAGCTCGCACCGTATCGTCAGCAGCTCGACCCATCTAGGCGACGACGCAACATTGGGCCCGGCGACATCTCACGAGGCAGGTGCGAGAACCATCGCTGATTGTCTTTGCCGCGAAAATCGCATCATCGAGGAATGGCTGGTGCGCGACAATTTGCGAGCAGTCTGGCAGGTCGGCGGCAACCCTTGGGAGCTCGCTCGTCGCCAAGCCGCAGCAGACCGCGAAGGTGATCAAACTCGGCATGCTTGGCGTGCGGCGGAAATTGCGCGCGTACGTGCGTGCGGTGGTGCAGGCGGGGATGTCGCTATCCCCGCTGATCATCCGGCGAAGTTACCGGCTGCAGCACTCATTAGCGCACTGCGGCATGATCTATTCGGTGAAGCGGCAGAGGCGTTTTCACCTGCAGCTGAAACGCGTTGGCCGAGTAACCGTCATGGCTATGGCCGCGGCTACTGGATAGGTTGCCTCACACAATTGCGCGGCGCACTCCAGCGACCAGCGTTAACCATGGACCATATCGCGGCAAGACCATTGCCGCACGGTGACATCGCGGTCGCGCTGCGCTGGAGTCTGGCCGGGGTACATGCGGGCGGCGGTGTTTGGGGGCCAGCCAGCGGGCGAGACCTGCTCATTCTGGCGATTTCCCACTACCGGTTGCGTGCGGGGGCGATTGTTGAGGACTTAACCGTTTTCGACGAGTTGGCCGTGCTTCGCCAGATTTGCGGAGGGTTGGGGCCATGAGCGCATTGATAGCATTGTCCCGGATCGCCGCAGGCGAGCGGCCTCATGGCGAACTGTTACCACCGTGCCGACTCGAAGCATTCGGTGTCGAGGTGTATGGCGAAGAGGCTATCGTCCAGAGCTTCCGGAACGCGCCGCTCGTAATCTCGCCATCGGCAGAAGTTGTTTTAGCCGAAGGCCACATTGCCGTATTTGATGGTGAGCACGCGATTTTTGCCGATCTTTATGGCGATGATATTGCGCGAATTTGGCGTTTAGGCGTGGGTCAACCAGCAGTTGGTGAGCCGGCCATCGGCGTGCCTTTTGATCCCGATCTTTGGCAATCGCGTCGCGATGTAGCCATGCGCCGTGAAGACCACCCTGCGCTATCGGATGAAGGTGCCGTTGCGGTAGAGGCAATCGGGCGGGAGCTCGCGCGAAAGTGGGATTCGGATAGTGGCCCGGGCGACTACCGCGTTCGCCCGTTCCTGCTTCGCGCCTTCAGTGCTGGTGATAGCGCTGGCGATCGCGGTGCCGCGCTTTTCTCTGTATATCGCCTCGGTCCGTTGGCAAAGCGTAGTGCTGGGTTTTCATTAACGGCAGTAAGTTTCCAGATAGCGGGCAACAAATTGTCTGGCTACACCGTAGTCCGTGACTTGGCAGGCGAAACAGCCGTTCATGAGGCGCTTTGGCAACCACGAGTGACGACATGAGTTTGTTGTCTACCCTGCTTGTCCTGTCGTACAAGTTGGGCGACTCTCGCCTTTCCAGACAAGAGCCAGGCAGCCGCTTTTTCAATCGTTGCTCCCATCCGAAACTTCGCCTGCTGGGCGCGAGGGCTTTTGCAGGCGCGAACCATGGCCGACAATGAAACCAAAAAGCGAGTCCCGCCAATTACCGTGCCGATGAAAATGGCATTCGGTCTCGGCAGCACAGCCGAAGCTATTGTCTACACCACGGCGGGTAGTTTCCTATTACTTTTCTACAATCAGGTGATGGGATTGCCTGCCGATAAGGTTGGCATTGCGCTTGCAGTAGGCCTTATTGTCAATGCGCTATTCGATCCGCTGATAGGGTCCTGGTCAGACCGCACAAAATCCCGCTTTGGTCGCCGCCACCCGTTTATGTTCGCATCAATCTTGCCGTCTGCGGTCTGCTTCTATCTTTTATTCAATCCGCCGCCGGGCCTGCCCCAGTTATGGATGCTAGTTTGGCTTACGGTGATGAACGTCACGCTACTCCAATGCATGACAATGTTTCATACGCCGCACCTGGCACTAGGTGCTGAGATGTCGGACGGTTATTTGGAACGCACGAGCATCATGAGCTACAACACCTTTTTCCTCTGGATTGGTGACACGTTGGGTTGGGTATTGTGCTTCGCTTGGTTTTTCCGCGCTGGCCCCGGCTTTCCGAATGGGGCCCTGGATCCAACGCGCTGGCCAGCATTCGCTGTAACTTTTTCACTAGCAATCATCGCTTGTTTTTTTATCTCTAGCATGACCACAGCCAAGCGCATTCCCTATGTTGCCCAAGCCAAACCGAACCAGCCTCGTTTTGGACTGGTCGAGTGGTTGCGCGACATGGGTCGCGCGTTGACCAACCGAAATTATGTCGTTTTGCTCATTGGCTTCTTTTTCTTGTCGCTAATGACCGGGGTGCGTAACGGCTTATGGCTTTACGGCGCAACTTATTTCTGGCAATTAAAAAATGACCAGATTGCCTTTTTCGCAATTGGTAGCTTGGCAGGGTATATCTTTGGTTCTGCCGCTGTCACAGCACTTCATCGACGATTTGAAAAGCGCTGGACCGGCGCGGTGGCGCTTGTCGTTTACTGCGTAGGGCCAGCAATTCCGCTGGCCTTGGGATATGCCGGTGTGCTTGGGCCAGATACCCCATATCTGCTGGTTATCTTGATCCTATTTTCGACGTTGCAGCATGCGCCTTACAGCATCATGACAACCACTATCTACTCAGCTTTAGCCGACATCGCCGATGAGAATGAGCTGAAATACGGCATTCGCCAAGAGGGCATTCTTTATTCCACACGGACACTATTTGCGCGTGTCGATCAAGCCTTAGGGACCGCCTTCGCTGGTTTTGTGCTGGCCTATATTGCTTTTCCCGCAAAGGCAACGCCGGGCGAAGTGCCGCAATCCGTGCTGATGGCGCTGGCGGTTGCCTTTGTCCTATCCACTATTCCAGGCCTGATCGCCGCGATATTTTATGGGATGCTTCGCGTCACCCAAGCCACCCACGATTCGACGAAGGCAGCACTTGTGCTCAAGTATAAGGCTGAACTCGAAACGCCCGCTGCAGCGCTT
This sequence comes from Burkholderiales bacterium, assembly GCA_025359985.1. Lineage (GTDB taxonomy): Bacteria > Pseudomonadota > Gammaproteobacteria > Burkholderiales > Usitatibacteraceae > UKL13-2. The sequence goes on from JANYDB010000126.1 coordinate 5,644, forward strand.
ACACCTAACCAAGTATCGCAATCACCTTCGAGCAACGGGTAATGAACTCGCTAACGTCGAGTTTCTTTTCCCTATCGTCTGGCGGCATCGCGCTGCCGGATATCGCCAGCGTTCACGCTCACTTTCATGTTCACGCTGATGCTTTGGTCGCTACATGCAGCCGTAGAAATTTTTGGAAATCATACGAATGAGCAATCACCTTGCCAACAAACAGCTGACCGCGCGGTTCCTCACAGAACTGGCGAGCGCACCGTTAGACGGCATCCTCGCTGTGCTGACGCGCTATTGCCATACCGACTGCTGCTGGGAAATATTCTATCCATTTGAGCGGATCGATGGACTTGCTAATGCCACCGCGCAATTCTGGGGCCCACTCAAGCAGGCGTTTCCCGATTATGAACAACGGATGGGTGTGGTCATCGCAGGTGATTACGAGGGGAGGGAACAAGTGAGCTCGCTTGGCCATGTCATGGGATCTTTTGAAGCGCCATGGTTGACTATTCCGCCTACGCATAATCTCTCCTTTCTGCGCTTCGGGTTCAACGCGATCGTGCGCGATGGCAAGTTCGCCAAGGCCTACATCCTGCTCGATATTCCTGATTTGATGCGGCAAGCTGGCTATTATCCGCTGCGACGTATGCCAGGGACGGCCGAACAATGGCCGCTGCCGCCGATTGACAGTGGTGCTACGCTTACTAGCGTTCATCCCGAGCGTGGGGCACTGACGATGGCAATCGTGCGAGAAATGCAGCTCGCCCTGCCCAAGCCAGGCGAGGCTCGGGATAAGAAGAGTGCCGCTGGGCGCCACAGTCATCATTGGCATGAAAATATGAACTGGTATGGACCGGCGGGCATCGGTTCCATGCGCCGCTTGCGGGGCTTCCAGGATTTTCACGGGGCGCTGTTTCTCCAAGCATTTCCGGATCGCTCCGGAATCGCGCGCGATGCCAACGGGTCCGAGGATGCACCAGGGCATTACACCCGCATCGGTGACGGTCTCTTTGCCGTCACGGGAGGCTGGCCGTCTATTTATGCCACCCACACGGGTGGGCAGTGGCTCGGGCTTCCACCGAGCGGGCGCAAGGTCGAGATGCGCGTCGCCGATTGGTACCGGCTCGATCGCGCAGACAAGATAATTGACAACTGGGTGATGATCGATGTGCCTCACATCCTCGCGCAGATGGGCCTCGATATCCTCGATGACTTGCGATTTTTTGCTGATCCTTCACTCTCACGGATTTCAGATTGAATGCGTTTGCACGTATTATTGTCAAATCGACTATTATTGTCGATACAATATATAAAATATTGTATTAAATCAGTAAGATATTATTTATGTTGCCTTTTGACTGCGTTTGCAATTATTATAAGATATTATCCGGAGAAGAGCCTTTTAGGGAGACCATAATGATCAAATCGAACCGTTCCAATCAGCTTCGCGCACTTCTACTATCCTCCGTCCCACTCTGTTTATTTCCCGCTGTGACGTCTGCTGAGGCGCAAGATGTCGCAAAAAGCAGCTCAGCTCAAGATGGCGCAAAAAGCGGCGTAGGGCAAGATGCTGCAAAAAACCGCGCGACAAGCGAAACGGCTATAGACGTCATCACCGTCACCGCGCAGCGCCGCGCGGAGCCCTTGCAGGAAGTGCCGTTGTCGATTACGGCTCTATCTGGCGCTCAAATCAAGAACGCCAACGTTACCGATGCCGACCGACTAGAGCAACTTGTTCCCGGCCTTAACATGGGGCGCTCCGGATCAGATTTGCGGCCGGCCATGCGCGGCACCTATACGGAGACCGCCGGAGCCAACGCCGACCCGCGATTTGGTATTTATGTGGATGACATTTACCAGTCGCGTACCAGCCAGGTTCCGCCAATCGTCGATCTGGCGCGAGTCGAAGTGCAAAAGGGGCCACAGGGCACGCTGTACGGTCGCAACAGCTTCGGTGGCAATATTGTTTTCCATTCCGCCTTACCCACAGACAAATTCGAAGGTGGAGTGGATGTTGCATTCGGCAAATACAAGCATAACCGGCTGGAAGGCTACCTAAACATGCCGATTAGCGAGGGTGTGGCGTTGCGGATTGCCGGCCTGTCGGAGAAGTCCAACGGCTATGTAAAGAACATCGGGTCGGGCGGCGACCTCGGCGGCGAGGATCAGAAATTCATTCGCGGCACGCTACGGATAGCACCGTCTTCTGTGCCTGCGCTAGAAGTACTATTGCGCGCATCGTATCTGGATCTAGGTGGTCAGGGGCTGGGCGGGTTCGGCTATAAGATCCTCGGTACGTTGGTTGACCCAAGCTTGATCCGGGCACCGGGTCAATCGTTAACACGCAACGGTGTAACTTATACGTTTCCCAATGGTTTCAACGGCAACAGCTTCACCGGTGTAGGCTTTCCTATCGACACGCGTTTTCGAGACGGCATCCCAGATGTCAATGGTGCCGACATCGGTATTCCAACTCTCGCCGATCCATACAAAGTGAACTACGCTGGCACACCATTCCGCAAGGGTGAGCAGGAACAGTATGGCGCCACGATCAACTACGACGTAGGATCAGTGCGGCTGCGCTCAATCACCAGCTATACCGATTTCGATCTCACTCGCACCGGCGGTAGCCTCACACCAGTGCTGCTCAATTACTCCTATCAAAAGACGTCCGCCAAGACGCTTACCCAGGAACTGCAGATTTTGTCGAACGATGACGCCAGCCCATTGCAGTGGATTGGTGGCGGCTATTATTTCGATGACACCGCCCGCGATCGCAGCGTCACCAACGTCAACCGCGCTTATGTCACCGCAACCGCGCCGGCAGGACAACAATACTTCCCCTTCGGCTTCACCACCGCTCCTACGGGAACCGGCTTCAATCAGACGACCGGATTCGACGGCTTCAGCGCACAACAGCAGAAGGCTCGCTCACTCGCCGCCTACGGCCAGGTGTCCTATACTCTCTTTGACAAGCTGACATTGACATCGGGACTGCGCTATACCAAAGACGAGAAGAAATTTCAGTCATCGCGCTTCAACACCTCGCCAACGGGTCCCGGATCTTATTTCGCCCATAGTATTGATGATCCCGTCGATTACAGCTGTGGTGGTTTTATTGCGGCGAATTCAGCTTCTGTCTCGGCATCGCCTACCGCTGTGGCGCAGGCCTATAACTTCGTATGTGCTGACACCGCCATCAACTATTACTCCTATCGTCTTGCTGCGGATTACAAGTTCGACCGCAATCACATGATCTATACCAGCTATTCCACTGGTACGCATTCTGGCGGTTTCAACACGGGTGCGGTAACGATCAGCGGTGTTCCAAACTTGCTGCCGCCGTTCGGGCCAGAAAAAGTTAGAGCGTTCGAAATTGGGTCGAAGAACACCTTCCTCAACAATCAATTGACGCTCAACGCGGCCGTTTTCCTAAACAACTATCGCGATCTCCAGGCACAGACTTCGATTCCCAACCCCAACCCTCCGTTCACCGGTGTTACCGCACTCATCCAGAATATCGGTGAGGATCGTGCCGTTGGCTTAGATCTCGATGCTGTGTTCCGGCCTACGAAGAACCTGACAATGACGCTGGCTTACAACTGGCTGGACGCTAAAGCAATAAAGTATGAGGTCAACACCTTCAATTTTGGTGGAATAGCCGGCTTCTGCGGGGTCACGCCAGACTGTGTTGCGTCAACGGGTGAGGCGAACACGGTGCAAGGTACGCCGTTCCCCAATGCGCGCACCGACCCGAACCGGTTTGTCCCGGTGCTCAATTCCAGCGGCGCTCAGGTGGTGGTCGGCGGCGTGCCGCAAGTCCGCTACGTCATCGCTGGCACCGGCCTAGACGGAACGAAATACACTCAGCGCAAGCAATTTTCGCCTAAGCACACGTTCCGCATTGGCGCTGCTTATGACATCAGTTTGGGCGGGGCTGGCACCCTGACACCTGGTATTCAGACCTATTACAACTCCGGCTACATCTTGACCGACCTTACGCCCAATTACGGAAACAACGAAGCCTACTTCAAGACCGATCTTCGGTTAGCCTACCGGACAGCGGATAACAAGTTCAATATCCAAGCGTTCGTTAACAATGTCGAAGACAAGGCGATCATCACACGCGCCGTGTATAGCAACAATCGGGCACTCTTGGTGAATTTCGCGCCGCCGCGTACTTACGGCGTCACTGCGGGCTTCAAGTTCTAAGCAATGCCGATTTTCCGCTGGGTGCCTTTTTGCGAAGCGCACTCAGCGCAGGCAAACTTTCCAATAATGGATGACATGGTGATCGCGGTTGCGTTGTCCAATGCACTTGTTTGGTGGGACGAATCGATTATTTCTTGGGAGGTATGCGCAGCCTCTTTCAGAAATAAAATGCGATCCTAATCGATATAACTGCTCAGGCAACGTTGTTTAAAACAGCATGAAAAATTCCGCGGTCAATCAATTTTTAACCAACGGCACACTTTATCTGAGCGCCCCGGAAGCCGCTCGGGTTGTGCGCAAAGTCGGACTCGAGTTTTCGCTGAGACGTATCGCGGCCAATATCCACGAGGACTTTTCGCGCTGGGCGGATTTCGATAAATCGACGCGCGTTGCGAACCACTCCGAGTTTGGTGTGATTGAACTGATGCCTGTCTCCGACGATCACCGCTACGCGTTCAAGTACGTCAACGGTCATCCGCAGAACACGGGCCTCGGCCTTTCCACCGTCATGGCGTTCGGCGTCTATGCCGACGTTGATACCGGCTCGCCACTCTTGCTTTCTGAGCTCACTCTCACGACAGCGCTGCGAACCGGCGCGATGTCCGCGCTTGCCGCGCAATCGCTGGCTCGCCGGGACAGCCGAGTTATGGCGCTGATCGGCAACGGCGCGCAAAGTGAATTTCAGGCGCTTGCATTCAAGTATCTGATCGGCATTGATACGCTGAGGCTCTACGACGTGGATCGCGGTGCGACGGCCAAACTGGTGGCGAACCTGCAACCTTTCGGCTTCAACATCGTGGTGTGTGAAAGTGCAGCCGACGCCGCGCGCAGTGCCGACATCATCACCACCGTGACCGCTGACAAAACGCGGGCGATTATCCTCACGCCCGACATGATCGCGCCCGGTGTACACATCAATGCCGTTGGCGGCGATTGTCCCGGCAAAACAGAACTGCACGCCGATATCCTGAAGCAGGCGAACGTCTTCGTGGAGTACGCGCCGCAATCACGCATTGAGGGTGAAATTCAGCAGATGCCCGCAGACTTTCCAGTGACCGAGCTCTGGCAGGTTTTCACCGGGCAGGCGGCGGGGCGCACATGTGCCACCGAGGTCACCGTATTTGATTCAGTCGGCTTCGCACTGGAGGATTTTTCGGCGCTACGCTTTATGTACGACAGCGCCCTTACGTATGGGTTCGGCCAGCGAATCGCATTGATTCCGTCGCTGGAGAACCCTAAAAATTTGTTTTCAACAGTCGCGGATCCACACAGAGCGACAACGGGTCGTCATACGTCGAATGGACCAGTTGCCACAGTTACGCGGTGAACTCTTGACCGACGCCGGCTTGGTGGTCGATGGCGGCTCGACCGCAATGTCCGACTCGCGCGCATCTTCACGGACGGTTTCATGACGCTGCTTCGGACCGTGGCGGCACTTGCCCTGTTAATTGGTGGGACGCTGCACGCGGATGCAGCACCGCCGGCCGACCGCTGGGTCGAAATCGACCTCTACTGGTTCGACCCCGCCAACGTCGAACGCTCGGCCGATACCTTCTGGACCCGGTATGCCCCGCTCTATCGTGGTGTGTCGGGCTACAAGGGCGTCGTGTTGAACCTGGGGTTCACGGCGAATTACATCCTGACCTACGGCGGCGATCTTGCGCAGGAAGTCGCGTTGCCGAAAACCGGCGGCCAAGAGATCGGGCACGCGCTGAAGGGCCAGCTAGAAGGCGAAACTGGGCAGCGTCAATTGGCCTGGCGCAAACGGTTCACCGGCCCGGCCCCGACCGCGCGGATTGTCGCCTACGCCCGGTGGACCTACCGCGATCTGCGGCGAATGACCGACGCGCTTCGAGCCCGCGCAGGGCGCGAGGGGATCGACGACTTCAGGGTGGCGTCTCTGGCGGTTGGGCAGGATGGTGCCTACGGCGATCCGATGCCGTTCGCGCGGCGCCATCCAGAGGCGTTCACGCGTTGGAGCGAACAGGCTCCTGGTGCCTTGTCTTCCAGCAGCCACTTCGATCCGGCAAATGCCCTGCGCGCAGATCCGCAGCCGCTGGGCGGGCTGCCGCAAGGCATTCCGGAAGGATTGCAAGTTCACGCGCTGTTCGCCGCGCAGTGGGGCGCCGTGTCGAAAGCCTGCGGGCTCGACGGCATCATGCTGCGCGACTCGTTCAGCTTCCCGCGGCCCTACACCCGTTATGGCCCGTGGGGTGCGTATGTTCCCGATGCTGCAACCGCCGAGCGCACCACCGCAGCCCTTGCGGCGTTGCTACAAGGGATCAAACAGGCCAACCCGCAAACGTTGACGATGATGTATTCGACCGGCGCGACGGCCACGTCAGACTGGCGCGGCAATGGGATCGACTTGGAGCGGATCGCCCGCGATGGCAATCTCGACATCTTTGTCGACCAGACCTGGGCCGGCGCGTGGGGCGAGGTTGGCGTGCGCGAACAGACATTCTGGAACGCGCCGCTCCTGGGCTGGACTTATCAGCTTGGTACACTGCTGCTGCACGCCGCGGTGCTCGCGGACACTCGGGTGCGGCATTACCCGATCATCGAAACCTTCGACGCGTGGGAGAGCTGGGACACGATCCATACCGCGCCGCAGCGCCTGCGCTGGGCGATCTGGGCTTACTCGCACGCCGGGGTTAAAACTCCCAAGGGCCTGCGCATGCCGGCCGGCAGCTACATCTCGTGGGGTAATCACGGCCACGACTTGCTCAGTGCTCAGGATGTCGGCTTCCTCAGCAGCGAATTGGATGCCGCGGCGTCGGATGCCGCGCAAACGGTCGACATTGCCGGGCCGACGATGGTCTATTCGCGCGCCGCAGCCACCGCGCAGTTCTCGCGCCTCGCGCCGGGGTTCGACCCACGTGATCGGCTCGATGAGCAGGTGGGCACGATCGTCAAATGGCCGCTGCCGGTGCTGTCGGTGACTCGCGCCGAGTGGTTGGCTCAAGTGCAGTCCGACCTCTTCGTGTTCGGTGCGACAACCGACCTTCCGCCGGATCAGCTCAACATGATCGAACGGATGGCAGATCGCGGGCAAGCCATCGCGTTCTTCGGATCGGTCGCAAGCGCCACAAACCCCGCGTTGTCCAAGTTGCTCGGCGTGTCGAGCTTACCGCACAGTCCCATGATCCAGGATCGCATGCTGCGTGCGACGGCGGGTGCCGCCTGGCCGAAAAACGTGGTCAATGCGGTGGCATTCAATGCTCCGCCGCCTGCGACGAAGGTGACAGCACCGACCGGCTCGGTCGTCTACGGTTTCGGGGACACAGCCGGGCTGGTGCTCGATCATGGTGGAAAGCGCAATCTGGCCCTGTGGGACCCGGTGCCGCTGTTCGACTACTGGTATCGACCGCTGAAGGATTTGCTCAACGGCGATCCAACCCCGTTTCCATTGGTCGCGGCGACCCTCAATCGCCAGCTTGTCAAGGCGGGCGCCTTCAATGCGGCGGTGATCGACCCAGCGCAATCTGGCACGATTGCAGCGTGGAGGCGCAGCGACGGCACCGTGCGAATGCTGGTGGGCAATCTCGAAGAAGGGCTGCGCGACGACGCCGATCGGTCGCGGCGGATGGTCCTGAACCTTCCGGCGCCGTGGCGATCCTGCCGCTGGCAATCGGCTTGGGGAATACAGCCACGCACCGTTGGTGCCGAACAAGTTCGCGTCGACTTGCCACCTCAAGCCAGCGCGCTGTTTGCTTGCGCGCGAAAACGGAGCTGACAGCGAGCAGCGGATCGACAGGACAACCGTTCACGGACAGAACGTGAACACGGTTGCTGCGGGCATGGCTCTGGCGACCTTCGGTGCGGCCGAACCATGCCCGCAGACTTACTCGTAGCCCTGCTGGTGGCCGGCGGACTCTGGCACATGCATCGGCACGTTCAGCATCAGTAGCGCATGCCTAATTCGGAAATCCTAATATGAGCGACCTGATTTCTCTCTCAACTTTGACTGATACGATGCTCCCTTCTTTTGCCCCGCTCCGCGACGCATTCCTCGCGGATGAAGCACAGGTTTTGTCGAGTCTTTTGCAGACCGCGAAACTGCCCGCCGACAGAAACGCCGCCGTCGATGCCACCGCACGCGGTCTGGTGTCCGCCGTGCGTGGCCGCCAGCGGGAATATGCCGGCATGCAGTCTTTCCTCACGCAATACGATTTGTCCACGCAGGAAGGCGTGCTGCTGATGTGCGTGGCCGAAGCGCTGTTGCGCATCCCGGATGCCATCACAGCTGACAAACTCATCAAGGACAAATTTTCGCAAGGCGATTGGAAGAAGCATCTCGGCGCGTCGGATTCGCTGCTGGTCAATGCGGGTACCTGGGGAATGATGCTGACTGGCAAGTTGGTAGCGCCACGCGCCGATACATTTCGCGACGTGGGTGGCTGGCTGACCAAGCTTGCCGCTCGGGCCGGTGAACCTATCGTTCGCACCGCGCTGCGGCAGGGCATGAAGTTGATGGCCGAACAGTTCGTCATGGGCCGCAACATTGGCGAGGCACTGAAGCGCACAGCTTCTGGCGACCAGGCTCCGTACCGTCATTCTTACGACATGTTGGGCGAGGCGGCGATGACGGCGGCCGATGCCGAGCACTACTTCAAGGCCTATCAGGATGCCATCGCGGAAATCTCCAGGTATGTGAAGCCGCGGCAGAGTGTGTTCGAGGCGCCTGGCATCTCTATCAAGCTGTCTGCATTGCATCCGCGATACGAGTTGGCACAACGTGATCGCGTGTTGGCCGAGCTGCTGCCGAAAATAATGACGCTGACCGAGCACGCGCGAGACGGCGGCATCGGCGTGACGCTGGATGCGGAAGAAACAGAAATGGAAAAAATGGGGTCAGACTCCATTATTTAATGCAGTGAATAAGTGGCTAAAGAATGATGTGAGCGTCGAGCGGCTGATTGAGTCGGCGGGCATTATCTGAAGACGGCAGGGAAGGATCGTGCGCGAATTTTGCCGCAAGCTGGTCCACGATTCTGGTGCATAGCGGCACGACAGTCAGCTCGATATCAGTTCATTGAGCAGCGCAAAAACATGGGATGCGATGACGTTCGCAGCCAAGCACTTCTAAACATCTATTGAGCAAGGTCGGAGTTAGCGGGCGCGCGAGCTAACGAAATAAGATTAACTAATCTTAACCAACATCCGCGAGGCAATTTTTTCGGCCAGCGTTTCTTTATGATAGGGCTTGATGATGACGCCATCGTAATCGCGATTATCTTGATGCACGGCAGCGCTCGCGGTGGTGCTATCGGCCAGCAGCAATGGAATTTGCCGACCCGTGCCGAAATGCGAGCGCAACTGCGCGGCAATAGTTTGTGCAGGATCAAAGCCCGGCGTATCGGGATCAACCACTACGACATCAAAAATATCCTGCAGCAATGCGGCAAATGCTTCTTCAGCGCTTTCAACGACGACCGCGCGATAATCTTTTTTGCGGAGCGCTTTAGTGGCGATTGCGGTGTGTTCACGGTTGGCGTCAATCAGCAGCACGGTGCCGGCTTTTGCTTCGCGCAGTGAATGTCGGGTGATCAGGGTTTGGGTTTTTTCAGCATCCTCTTCGGTGCCCATGACCGCTGCAATGGCGTCATTAAGTTGGTCAGGGCTGACGGGGTGGCGTAAATAGGCGCTGATGCCGTTCTCACGGCACTGAATGGCATCGCCAGGTTTGCCGCCTTTGGCAAGCATCATCACGGCGGTTTGTTTTAATTTAGTCTGATGCTTGATGCGAAATGCGAGTACAAAGCCATCTTGCACCGGCATTTGATTAGCCGTAATCACCAGCGGAATCGTGGTTTCTTCATTTACCATACGGGCCAGTAATTGCAATGCCATGGCGGCATCATCGGCTTCGCGAACATGCATGCGCCAGCTTCGCGTCAGCTCGGCCAATTGCTTGCGCTCTTCCAGATCGTTGCTTACGATCAGCACGGGCAAGCCGGTTAAGGTTACAAAGGTAGGGCGGGTACGCGCTTCTTTTACCTGGCGGAATGAAAACGCGGCCGTGAACTGATAGCCGATAGATTCTTTGCGTTCACGAATCTCGATTTTGCCGCCTGTTTTATCGTTACCCGGGCTATTGCTTTTGTCGCTGTTTTTATCATTATTTTTGCTGACGATCGCGCGAATAATCTGGCGCGCCATGGCAAGTTGCATCGTGCCCGTGGGAGTCAGGCCTTTACTGCGTACTTCGCCTTTGGGCTGAATATGCTCTACGCTAAAACTTAAATGGATCACATTGTCGGCCACATATTCAGGTGCAATCGTCAGGGCCAGCTCGGCGTTTCGATCACTCCCATGCAGGCCACACTCCATCAAATTCCGTATCGCCAGGGTCAGGCGTGCGCCATCGCCGATCAGGTGTTCAGGCACATCCTGCTCGATGCGCAGTTTGAGATGAAAGCCGCGTTCACTCGCGATGGGCACCAGGCGTTCCAGAAGCGACGCAATACTTTCACGCAAATGAAATTCGCTGGATTCCAGAATAATTTCACTTGATTCCAGACGCGTGAAATCGATCAAACCCGCAATAGCGCCAAATGCCGATTGCGCAGACGTCTCCACGCGCTTGAAATGTTCCAGCAATTGGCCTGGCAGTTCCAGTTGTTCCGCGCGATAAATGGCGCTGCCGGCTCCTTCAACCGTGGTAGCCAGTTCTCGCGCCACTTTTTCAATTAACTGTACTTGCACCGCCGTGGTGGCGGAAACTGTTTTGCTGTCGCTGTTTTCATTTTTGATGCTGGGCCGGAACAGGTGCATGCGGCCCGCAATGCCGCCTTCAACCTCCACAGGACGCGTTTGTTGCGCAATCGCGATGCCCGACTGGAGCGGGAATTGCAGCTCGTCTGCATCCGTCGAATCCAGTGGAAAATAAGTCGGCCCAATGCGTTTTTCAGTAACCTTAGAAGCCTCTTCAAACAATGCTGCAACCGTCATGCCCACCAGTGATTGCGGCGCTGATTTGATGTCGAATAAATTGCAAAACGCGTTATTCACCATTTCGACTAAGCCGTCATGGCTTTCGATGACGCAAGCTTCCGATATATGCTCAACTAAATCCAGCAGGTGCGTGCCTTGCACAGTGGCGGCGGCCTCGTTGGCTTTCTCGGTGCTTAAGTCGCGCAGCAATACGGCGACGCTGGATACTTTGCCTGATTCGCTTGCGATAGCGGCGAGCTTCAATTCGACTGAAATGGTGTCAATGCTATCGTCTTTTTCACCACCTGCACTACGGCCGGCATTAACACCTGCAGTGCCACCTTTCACCAGCTCAATTTCGAGCGTGGTTTCACGGGTTTTCCCGTCCGCCACGCGCTGAAACGCTTGTTCAAAACGGGCGCGTTGTCGCATATCCAAAATATCGGCAAACAAATAATCGCCGGTACGCCCTGTCCAGATTTCAGTGCTACTGGTCGCATAAACTACGCGACCTTCGATATTGAGTTCGAAAACGGGTTCATTTAGTGCGGTAATAATTTGTTGGTAGCGGGACATATGAATAGTTTACGAGATTTAGCGCGGGTTTAGCTTTCATTCAGCGTTGCTTGCGGCGAACGTAAATGCTGCAACAAATCTTTTAGGTGCGCAGGTACCGCCGTCAAGTTTGATGGCGTGTTGAATAAGGGTAGTAGCGAGGTCGCAATCATTTTGCCTAACTCGACTCCCCATTGATCGAATGTGTCTATATTCCAGATGACGCCTTGGGTGAACACTTTATGCTCGTACAGGGCCGCAATCGCGCCCACATAAAAGGCGTTGATTTTTGGCAGCACCATGACCGTCACGGGGCGTTTGCCCGGATAAGTGCGATGTGCAGCTAAAAAATTCCGCTGGGTAGCGCTCAGATTATGCGTGGCAAGGTCGGCATAAGCCGCGGCTTGCGATTTGCCTTGCCACAGCGCATCGGCCTGAGCAACGGCATTGGCCAATAGTTTTTCATGGTGCCCTATAAGGCTGCTTTGTGGCTCGGCCACCATCAAAATGTCACACGAGATCGCTTCGCTGCCCTGATGCAACAACTGATGAAATGAATGCTGTCCGTTGGTGCCAACTTCCCCAAAAATGACGGGGCAGGTTGCGTAGCTGACAGGTTGGCCGTCGAGATCAACCGATTTTCCGGTGGACTCCATTTCTACTTGCTGCAAGTGGTTCGGCAATAACGCCAAGCGTTCGGCATAAGGCAATACCGCATGTGAATTCAGTTCTAAAAAATTCCGGCTCCAGACGCCGGTGAGGGCTAACATCACCGGCAAATTTTGCGCCAACGGTGCATGACAAAAATGTTCGTCCATGTGACGAGCGCCCGCTAGCAACTCGGCAAATTGTGCATAGCCGTAAGCAAGTGCGATCGGCAAGCCCACAGCAGACCAGAGTGAATAACGTCCACCCACCCAATCCCAAAACTCAAAGATGGTTTCATCGGTGTAGCCGCTTTTTCGTGCGGCCGCTGGATGGGCTGTGATGGCTACAAAATGCGCGGCCACGGCATCGGCGCCCAGATACGCAGTCAGCCAATTTTCGGCTGAACGTGCATTGGTCATGGTTTCATCAGTGGTGAAGGTTTTGGAGGTAACCGTAAACAGGGTCGTGGCCGGGTTGAGTGTGGCCAGAGTTTGCGCCAAATTGGCCCCATCAATATTGGCCACGAAATGCACGCGAGGACCCTCGGCTGACCCTGCTAACGCCGTGCAGACAAAAGCAGGACCGAGGTATGAACCGCCGATGCCGATGTTGACGATGTCTGTAAAAATCTGGCCACTGATCCCGCGCCGTTTACCGCTGCGAATCGCGTTGCTGAATAATTCCATTTTTTGAAGTTGTGCGCGGATTAAGGGGCGAATATCGACGCTGCCAACACTGCCCACGTTGTTAACGCCATCCGCGCCGCCAACCCATAGCGGTGTAGTGCTATTTGATCGTAACGCGGTGTGTAATGCAGGGCGTTGCTCAGTTTTGTTGACGATACCGCCAGCAAATAGAGCCTCACGCTGTTTGGCCAGCTGCATACTTTCAGCCAGCGCCAGCAGTGCCGTCAAGCGTGGCTGATCAATCGAATGGCGCGAAAAATCTGCATACAAGGCGCTTGTCGAATCGGTAATTTCGATAGCATCAATCGCGCTGCTGGAGATTTCAGCGGTGGATCTGGCTAATGTGAGCAGCGTGTTCCATGCGGGGGTGGTGGCAGGAGAAGTCATTAAATAAAGGCGTAGTGGTGTGGAACCAGGTTGATAGAGATAGCGTCGAATTACTTAAGCTGTGTAATTATAACGATTGCACCGGCTATCGTCGTACGTATCAATTCCATCGTTTTTGTTCCGTCCCTATTTTTCATCCGCCCCTTCACCTGATCTGTATCTGATGGCGTTACTCGAACACACCCCGCGCGGCCTTTATTGCGCTGCCGGTGATTTTTATGTTGATCCCTGGCGGCCGGTGTCGCGCGCGGTGATCACCCATGCGCATGCAGATCATGCGCGGCCCGGGCATGCCGCGTATTTGGCTTCAGCACCTGCCATCGGTGTGTTGAAAACACGCCTAGGCGCGCATGCCCATATCGATACCGTTGCCTACGGTGAGACCCGGCAGCTCAATGGTGTCGCGGTGAGCCTGTATCCGGCCGGTCACGTGCTGGGCAGCGCACAGGTACGAATTGAATATCGCGGTGAAGTTTGGGTGGTGTCTGGCGATTACAAGCTTGACTATGATCCGACCTGCGATGCTTTTGAATCTATTCGCTGCGATACGTTTGTGTCTGAATCCACCTTCGGTTTGCCCATTTATCGTTGGCAGACTCACGATGCCCTGTTTGGTGCGATCAATCATTGGTGGTCGGCCAATGCCGCCGCCGGTCGTGCGAGTGTGCTGTTTGGCTATGCGTTTGGCAAAGCGCAGCGCATTCTCAAAAGTGTTGATCCCACCATCGGTCCGATCTTTTGTCATGGCGCAGTCGAGGTATTGAATCGATCTTACCGCGATGCGGGCGTCGTGTTGCCGGAGACGCAAATGGTCAGCGAAGTTGACCGAAAATTTGATTATTCACGTGCACTAATTGTGGCCCCACCCTCGGCTCAAGGGACCCCGTGGATGAAGCGTTTTGGTGATTATTCGGACGCATTTGCTTCTGGCTGGATGGCGATACGCGGCGCACGTCGTCAGCGCAATGTTGATCAAGGGTTTGTGCTGTCGGATCATGCGGATTGGCCGAGCCTGCTGAAAGCGATACATGCTTCTGAAGCAGAGCGGGTGTTGATTACTCACGGCCAGGTGCCGGTGATGGTGCGTTATTTGCGCGAGCAGGGGATTGAAGCAGATGCGCTGGAAACCGAGTTCGAGGGCGAAGGCGGTGCAGAAAACGACGGCAGCACGGCCGCCGCCGTCATTCCAGACCAAGATTCTGCATCGGCTGTTTGAGTCCCCATGAAAGCTTTTGCTTATCTTTACATAGCGCTCGATTCATCCACACGCACCAATGACAAGGTGGCGGCGCTGGTTGATTATTTTTCCGCAGCTCAAGCCGAAGATGCATGCTGGGCGGTATATTTTCTGATCGGCAATCGTCCAAGGCAAGCCGTGCCGTCGCGCAAACTCCATGAATATGCAGCGGAGGCCGCGGGGTTGCCGCTATGGCTATTTGAGGAGAGCTATGACGCGGTAGGCGATTTGGCTGAAACCATCGCGCTGATATTGCCGCCGCCCGTTGAGGTTTCATGTTTGCCGCTTCACGACTGGATTGCGGGGCGACTACTGCCATTGCGCCAGCTGGACGACACGCAAAAAAAGCAAGCCGTTTTTAGCTACTGGAATGAGCTTAATCCTGGCGAAAGATTTGTGTTTAACAAGCTGATCACCGGCGGCTTTCGGGTCGGCGTGTCACAGCTCCTGGTGGTACGCGCGCTGGCGCAGATTTCCGGTGTTGATGCCAAAGTGATTTCGCATCGCCTAGCCGGTGATTGGCAGCCCACCGCAGAAAATTACGCGACTTTGGTTTCGAAGGCCACGGCCAGCTTCGATATTTCCAAACCGTATCCATTTTTTTTGGCGCATCCCCTTGAAGGCGGGCCTGAGGCGCTGGGCGATATTGGCGATTGGCACGCCGAGTGGAAGTGGGACGGGATTCGTGCTCAGTTGGTAAAACGCGAGGGTGAGGTGTTCCTGTGGTCGCGCGGTGATGAGCTGGTATCGCCACAGTTTCCGGAGCTGTTGACGGCGGCTGTGTCGCTTGCAGATTGTGTGCTCGACGGCGAAATCTTGCCGCATAAGGACGGAGCGGTCATGCCGTTTGCAGCGTTACAAAAACGCCTGGGCCGAAAAAATCCGGGAAAGAAAATACTCGCTGATACACCCGTTATTTTTTTAGCCTATGACGTGCTGGAGTCTGCCGGAACAGATCTGCGTGATCTGCCGCTGGTTGAGCGACGCGCCATCTTGCATCAGCTCATCTATTCCATACCGAACAATACGGTGCTGCAGCTTTCCGATATAGTGCGCGCGCCATCGTGGGCGACGCTCACCATCGCGCGTGAAGAATCGAGGCAACGGGGTACCGAAGGCTTGATGTTGAAACGGCGCGATTCTATCTACGGCGTTGGTCGCGTCAAGGCTAAAAGCGGCTGGTGGAAATGGAAAGTGGCGCCGATGACGGTTGATGCGGTGCTGGTGTATGCGCAGCGAGGCCACGGCAAGCGTGCCAGTCTCTATTCGGATTACACCTTTGCTATCTGGAAAACCATTGGTGAGAAAAAAGAACTGGTGCCATTCGCCAAAGCTTATTCGGGCCTCAGCAATGAAGAGATTGCGACAGTAGATGCGTTCATCCGCAAAAATACGTTGGAAAAATTTGGGCCAGTTCGTACCGTAAAAGCTGAGCTTGTTTTTGAATTAGGCTTTGAGGGCATTCAGCGCTCCAATCGGCATAAGTCGGGGGTGGCGGTAAGATTTCCTCGCATGCTGCGGATGCGGACGGATAAAAAAATTGAAGACGCCGATTCGCTGGACTCGATTCTGCATTTGTTGGATCGATTTTAATATTTTTGTATTCCAAGCATCGTGGCCTGACAAATCGCGAGGGTAAATGCCTCAAAAGCCGCGCCAGTCGGGCACTTTGAGCATATCAGCTTCACTAAATTGGTGAAAATAGAAAGAAAAAAAGGCGGTCACCTGAAAGATGACCGCCTCTTTTATTGCACATTCAGCAATCTTGATTTAGACCGCTTTTGCTTTTTTGCCTTTGTGTTTTCTGTGACCTTTTTTGCTTTTGTGTGGCTTCGCCTTGGTTTCAGCTGAAGCGCTTGGTCCGGCAGTTGCTGATTTAGCAGGAGCCGAAACACTGGCGGGTGCCGGGGTATTGACAGGTGCAGGCGCTTGAGCAAACGCGATAGCACTAGTCATCAAAGCAGCTGCGGCAATGGAAGTGAGTATAATTTTTTTCATGAGTTGCTCCGGTTTAGAAATGAAGCACATGCTTCAAGACGAAAAACGGACGAGCCTGTTCGCGGTTGACGGACACGCAAGCTATTTTTTTGGTGCGCTTTCCGCTGCAGGTTGGTGGATAACGCTGAATCTTTTATCGATCAGATCCGCGTCGTCAAAATGCCGAATACCGACGAACGCTGTCGCATGTGTGCCCCACTGCCGCATCGCGCCGGGGCTATTGATCCCCATCGGCCAAAACAGAAAACGCTCACCCCGCTCAGACCCCACGATCAGGCCATCTGGAGAGAAAGCGCTTTTCCGCTCTTGCGGCTGCTGCATATCGTTAAAAGGCATCGACTGTAGCTCATGATCTTGGCGTAGTTGATAGAGAATCGGGGCGGTATCGATGGTGTTGGTTTCGAGAGGGCGAATATCGGTTAAATAATGTGTGCCCGACGCCAGCCTGACCACTACCCGCTGCCCAAATGCAAGGACGGGCAAGGTCTTGGGAATGAAGGCCCATTCTATTTGGGAGGTTGGCGGCGGACGCGGCAACAGATGCGGCGTTGGAAAAAACAGGTGATAACAACCGCAGGCGTGAATGCTATCCACTAATAGCGGTGCGCCATTATGATCAAGCGTGATTCTGATCGTCACTCCATCAAGCCTGCCTGCCAGCAGGTCTAAATGTTTTTGCGATGGCCGCGCAGAAAACCAGACGCTGTAAATGAGTTGCACATGGGTGCTGCTGCTAATGCGCGTAAAGCCGATACGTTGATAGCTCACAGGTGTCGAAGCTTTGATCGCAAGCTGCCCCTGCGGATTAAATTGCAGTTGGCCAATGCGATCAAACTCACCTTTTGTTTCAATATCGAATATGGGTGCATAACGATTTAGCAGCGCGGTCCAATTGGCTTCTGATAGCTGCGGTATCCCCAGAATATTGCGCAGGCTGGCAGCAAATTGAGGGCCAAGCTCAAGCGCAGCGGCGTCTTGAGTAGCGGGTGCATAACGGGTCAAATCAGGCTGATGGGCGTTATAAATTAAAGGGTCAGAAAAAGTTTTTTCAGTTGAGCGTTGCCAAGCACTCACGCCCTGAAAAAATGGAATAGAAGTCAGTGGATACAGACCCAACGCACGTTTCCAGAGGGCATAGTGATCAGGCAATTGCCACTGATCGAGTAGCGTTTCCTGGCGCGACGGTGTCGCCAGATCGTGGCGGACAAGTGTCTGGGAGCAACGCTCAAGGGCTTCATGAACCGCCCATAAATCATTAAGCACCAGCGCATCGCGCCAAGCGATAGGTAAATTGGCCAATTCTTTTTCGCGGGTGGCCAATTCAAGGTCTCTGGCATACCACAGCAGCGTGGCTATTATCTTGGGCGCATCGCGGGCTTGGTCGCGAAAAGAGGCGGCGAAGCGATCCAGCCGTAAATGCGGGAAGTCTTTAAGCCGGTATGCGCTGGCATCCCGTACGCTGGCGGCGTCTATGGCCGTATCTATTTTTGCATACCATGCAAGGCAGCTTTCGATGGGTGGTAGCAGGTTGGCCTGTAACCCGGCGGTTGGCAGCGGTACTGCTGCAACGAACGACGGCAGGGCTGCCCGCTCTGATACTGAGAGTGTTGAGCACCCTGCGCCCAGCGATAATGCCAACAGCATGCTGACGATTGTGCGTAGCCAGCGTTGTTCAGGCAATGCGGTAAAGCGCGCTGATAATGTCATGGCTTAATCAGGTTGGGAGAAGTCATTTTGCGGCGAATAAAATGATGATCATTAATCGATAAAAAATATCATCACAGTTCACGGGTATGCCTGGGTGATGCACGTTGAAGTGGATACTAAAAAGCGGTTTTTTGCATTGTATGGCATGGTTGCAACCATCGCGCTACCATAGCGCTACCATAGCGTGGTGTGTTGTTTGTTGTATAGCTTGGTGTGTAGCATTGCATCCGGCGGTGCATAGCGGTAACCACATAGCAGTAATATAGCTAAAGTAATGGCGCTGCATCCCGCTATTTTTTTGCTTTCCTTGCTCTCCCTAATTTCCCTACTCCCCTTAAACGCAAAACGCAAAAAACCAAATACTAAAAACTCATATGGCCACTCCCGTCTCAGTCATTGCTATGCCCAAGTTGGTTCCGCTGGTGAAAGGCACCAAGTCCGACCGCTATGTGACCTTGCGCGAGACACTGGAGGCCTTGGTTGAAGATGGTCTGATCCTGCAAGATGTTGCCGATAAGCTGGCCCATGATCAACGCACCACGCCAACCGATGATCATCCGCTTGTCATTTTGACCAAAGCGCGCATCAAATCATTAAAGCCGCCTAACCGTGCGCTCGATATTGAAAAGCTCACCGAATGGCTGGCGGGCCGCGTGCAGTTGCCTTACTACCATATCGATCCGCTAAAAATAGATATGGGTGCGGTCACGGAAGTGGTGTCTTCCGATTACGCGGCCAAACGTAATATTCTGCCGGTTGAGATCAACGGTCGTGATGCGATTATTGCTACCTGCGAGCCGTTTGTCACAAGCTGGCAGCGTGATCTGGGCGATATGCTGCGCCTCAATATTCAAATGGTAGTGGCCAACCCGCTCGATATTGCGCGCTATGTGGGTGAGTTTTATAACCTCGCACGTTCCGTCAAGCGCGGCAAAAAAGAAGAGGGCGTGACCAGCAGTATCAGCAATTTTGAGCAGCTCGTTGAGCTGGGCAAGGCTGGCCGCACGCTGGATGCAAATGATCACCATATAGTGCATCTGGTTGATTGGCTGTGGCAATACGCATTTGATCAGCGCGCCAGTGATATTCATGTTGAGCCGCGCCGGGAAGTGGCCACTATCCGCTTCCGCATCGACGGTGTATTGCATCAGGTTTATCAGGTGCCGGCTACCGTTGCTGTGGCGATGACTTCGCGCATCAAAATCTTAAGCCGTATGGATGTGGTGGAAAAACGTCGGCCGCAAGATGGCCGTATTAAAACCCGCATGCCCGATGGCGAAGAAATTGAATTGCGTCTGTCGACCTTACCGACCGCGCATGGTGAAAAGCTGGTGATGCGTATATTTGATCCTGATGTGCTGGTGCGGGACTTTTCCGAGCTGGGCTTTTCAACGGATGATTTTGAAAAATGGAAAGGCTTAATTGGCCACCCAGGCGGCATTGTGCTGGTCACCGGGCCGACTGGCTCAGGTAAAACCACTACGCTCTATTCCACCCTCAAAATGCTCGCCACGCCGGAGGTCAATGTTTGTACGATTGAAGATCCGATTGAAATGGTCGAGCCCGCGTTTAATCAAATGCAGGTACAAAACCAGATTGACCTAGGCTTTCCTGAGGGGGTGCGCGCGCTGATGCGGCAGGACCCGGACATCATCATGATTGGTGAAATTCGCGATCTGGAAACAGCTGAAATGGCGATTCAATCTGCTCTTACAGGACATCTGGTGTTGTCCACCTTGCACACCAATGACGCGCCCACTGCCGTGGCACGTTTGCTGGATCTGGGCGCAGCATCGTATCTGATTAATTCGACCCTGTTGGGCGTGATGGCGCAGCGTCTGGTGCGTACCCTGTGCCCGCACTGCAAAGAAAAAGAGCCGTTTACGGATCCCGAAGAAATCAAGCTTTGGCATCACACAGTGTCTCCTTGGAAAGGCGAAGCGCCAAAAGAAATTTATCGTCCCATTGGCTGTCTGGAATGTCGCAATACCGGCTATATGGGGCGGGTCGGTATTTATGAAATTTTGATTCTTGATCAAAACCTGAAGCGCCTGATTGTTGATAACGCCGACCTCGCCGCGATTACGGCTGAAGCTTATCGTGCAGGCATGAAGCCGCTCAGGTTATCGGGTGCAATGAAAGTCGCGCAGGGCTTAACCACGCTTGCAGAAGTTCTCAAGGTGGCACCGCCGGCGCAATAGTTCTGTCTTACCTTACCTGACTTCACTTCACTTTATATCACTTCACCTTATCCCGCCCGTCCCGGCTTTCCCTTCCGCCACTGCTGTCAGCACTGAAATCGTGAAACTTTTTTGCCGTGATGAAATTATTCTGCCGCCAAGGTCAGGGCATTGGTTAGGGAGGAATAAATATCGCCCGCTCCGCACCCGATTTAGCGAGATCGAGTCAGCTGAGTTCATTAAGTTCACAGCGAATATGGCCCAAGAAGCAGCACTGGCAGGGAGTTTGGAGCAATCGTTAGGGTTGGCTGGGCCCATCAAGGCCGCCGTTGGCTACATTGTTGGATACGTATCTAGCGGTGAGGGAATTCTTTGACTAAGCCAACAGGTAAACGCCAAACCGCGGCGGGTGCATTACGAATATTAAGAAAGTTGAAAGCACAGGGTGCTGCGGTGGAGGCTGAAATACCGGCCCGGGCTGAAGTTAAAAAATCCCCTGCTGCGTTTGACGCTGAAATTCGCGGTGGTATTGCCCGCATCGAAGCATGGTTTGCGCAGAATAATTGGCAGCCCTTCGAATTCCAGCGCGAAGTTTGGGCCAGCTATCAGCGCGGTGAGAGCGGCTTGATTCATTCCGCAACCGGTAGCGGAAAAACCCTCGCGGCATGGCTTGGCCCGATTGCCGCATCCATAGATGCCGGGTTGCTGCCATCCACAGCGCCGCCTCTTACCGTGCTGTGGATAACGCCGATGCGTGCGCTGTCTGCCGATACGGCTGAATCATTGCTGCGGCCGATTCATGAAATGCAATTGCCGTGGACAGTTGGTATCCGTACGGGTGACACCACCACCGCTGAACGCGCAAGGCAAACCAAAAAAATGCCGAGTGCTTTGATCACCACGCCCGAAAGTTTATCGCTGATGCTGTCGCAGACTCATGCGCGGGAGTTGCTATCAACGGTGCGCTGCGTCGTCGTTGATGAGTGGCATGAACTCTTAGGCACCAAGCGCGGCATCCAGGTCGAACTAGCGTTGGCGCGGCTGCGTTCATGGAATGGCGTATTGCGCGTCTGGGGTGTGTCGGCCACGCTCGGCAATCTCGATCAAGCCTCACAGGTGCTGCTGGGTGCGCATCACTCAAAAGCAAATCTTGTGGAAGGTGTGCGCGAT
Organism: Burkholderiales bacterium; assembly: GCA_025359985.1. Taxonomy (GTDB): domain Bacteria; phylum Pseudomonadota; class Gammaproteobacteria; order Burkholderiales; family Usitatibacteraceae; genus UKL13-2. The sequence goes on from JANYDB010000126.1 coordinate 27,351, forward strand.
AAAAAAATCATTATTGATACGCTCATTCCCGCCAATGTCGAAAAATTTCCCTGGGCAGGACACTTAGGTTTCGCGATGATCGATGAGGTGGTGGGTGAAATTGAAAAATCCGGCACCACACTGGTTTTCACCAATACTCGTTCGCAGGCCGAGCTTTGGTATCAGGCATTATTGCAGGCCAAACCGGATTGGGCCGGCGAGATCGCGTTGCATCATGGCTCGCTTGACCGTGAGGTACGCGATTATGTTGAGCGCGGTTTGAAGCTCGGCACCTTGCGCGCAGTAGTGGCCACCTCAAGCCTTGATTTAGGGGTGGATTTTTCACCAGTTGAGCGGGTGTTGCAAATTGGCAGCCCTAAAGGCGTGGCCCGCTTGTTGCAGCGCGCCGGGCGTTCAGGTCACGCACCCGGGCAAGCCTCGCGCATCACTTGTGTGCCCAGCCATGCGTTCGAGTTCATTGAGGCCGCTGCCGCACGGCGAGCGGCGATAGCTAAAAAAATTGAATCACGCCGATTGATCGAAAAGCCGCTTGATGTGTTGGTTCAGCACCTCGTCACGATCGCCGCCGGCGAGGGTTTTACGGACGCCGAGATGCTGGCAGAAATACGCACCAGCTATGCCTACCGTGACTTAACAGACGGCGAGTGGTACTGGATTCTTGATTTCATCACCAAGGGCGGAGAAGCGCTGCGAGCCTATCCTGAATATCGAAAGGTGGAATGCGTAGCGGGCGTTTATCGCGTCACTGACCCCGTGATTGCGCGTCGCCATCGCATGTCGATTGGCACTATCGTTTCGGACGCAGCCATGGATGTGCGTTATCTAAACGGGAGCCGCTTGGGCCATGTTGAAGAAAGTTTTATTGCGCGCTTGTCGCCGGGTGATGCGTTTACATTCGCGGGCCGCGCGCTGGAGCTGATTCGCATTAAAGATATGACGGCGTTTGTGAAGCCCGCCAAGTCGATCAAGAAACTAATCCCACGTTGGGCAGGCGGCAAAATGCCGCTGTCGAGTGAACTGGCGCGCGCGGTACGCGAGCTGTTGCAGGATTTTCGTGAAGGCCGTGCTGATGAGCCAGAGCTGGCCGCCGTTGCGCGTTTATTGAGGGTACAAAAGGCGGTGTCACGCATTCCGGACACCCATGAATTACTGTTTGAGCAAATCGAATCGCGCGAAGGACACCATATTTATTGTTATCCTTTCGCGGGGCGCCATGTGCACATGGGTTTGGCCGCATTATTTGGCTATCGTTTGGGGCTTACCCAAGCGGCAACTTTTTCGTTTTCAGTTAATGATTACGGGTTTGAACTGCTTTCCGCCACGCCGTTTGTATTGAATCGCGCACTGATTAACCGATTGTTAACGACGGATGATTTGCTCAATTCGGTGCTAAAAAGTTTGAATGCGACTGAACTGGCGAAGCGGCATTTTCGTGAAATCGCGCGCGTAGCAGGTTTGGTATTTCAGGGTTTTCCGGGGGCCAATAAAACCAACAAACAAGTGCAGGCGACCAGTGGCTTGATCTTCGATGTGTTCGCGCGATGGGATGCTGAAAATCCCTTGCTGGGTCAGGCGCAAAGCGAGGTGCTGGAGCGTGAGCTGGAATTCACCCGACTGCGTGATGCGCTGATGACGTTGCAAACCGAGCGGATCACGATCATTCGCGCTAACCGACCTACGCCGTTCTGCTTTCCGCTAATGGTGGAGCGCTTCAGCGAAAAATTAAGCAGCGAGAGTTTGGCGGAGCGGATTGCGCGTATGCAGCTCGCTTTCAATAAATCGGACAAACACGACAAGCAGGATAAACAAAACAAACAGGATAAACAAAACAAGCCATGATGCTGACGATTACATTTGCCGGCGAAACATTACAGCTATTGCCGCAAAAAGCGTTGTTCTGGCCGCGCGAGGCGACGCTGTTTATCGCCGACGCACACTTTGGCAAAGTGGCGGCATTTCGCGCGGCCGGTATTGCGTTGCCACCGGGAACCACGACTCACGCACTGGCGCGACTTGATGAATGTGTGCGGATTACGCAGGCTAAACATATTGTTTTCCTCGGCGATTTTTTGCATTCGCGTGATGCGCGCGCGAACGAAACTTTTGCCCGTTTTGCGGCATGGCGGCTTGAACATTCGGGTATCGAGCTGACCTTGGTACGTGGCAATCACGATGCACACGCGGGCGATCCGCCCGCTGGATGGAAGATGCGCTGCATCAACGAAGGCGAAACGCTGAGCCCGTTTTGCCTCGCGCATCACCCCGAGCCTGATCTGCGTGGCTATGTGTTGGCGGGTCATATTCACCCTGCGGTGCGGTTACAGGGCAGGGCCAATGACAGCTTACGTTTGCCGTGTTTCTGGTTTGGTCAATACGTTTGTGTGTTGCCTGCGTTTGGAGAATTCACCGGCACCTACACGGTACAGCCGCAAACCGGTGATCGGGTATTTGTGGTGGCAAATGAGGAGGTCATCGAAATTCAGACTTCAGCACCGTCGCTGGACTACTAAATGCTTATTTGCCCGGATGAAGAATTTCTCCGATATGCGGTGTAAAGAACTCTTTTTTCCGATCCGCAAAAAAATGTTTAAGTGTTTCATCAATGGTACGAAAAGCCAATTGATCCCACGGAATCTCATCTTCGCGAAACAACTTGACCTCTAGGCTCTCAGGGCCGGATGAAAAATCAAGATCACTTAATTTAGCTAAAAAAAGCATGTAGACCTGTGCAATCTGCGGCAGTGAAAGTGTCACATATGGCACCACACACGACGGATCAATTACCACTCGCGCATTAGCCTCCTCAAGGGTTTCGCGAGCAGCGCCTTCCTCGACGGTCTCGCCTTCCTCCATAAATCCGGCGGGCAAGGTCCAGTATCCATAACGTGGCTCAATAGCGCGTTTGCATAGCAGAATCTTATCTTCCCAAACGGGTAAAGTGCCTACAACTATTTTAGGATTTAGGTAATGAATATAGCCGCAATCAGCGCAGATATGCCGTTCCCGATCATCACCGTGCGGTACGCGAAGCTCTACCTTTGAAGAGCCACACTGCATACAAAACCGGGGCGCTAAATTGGAAAACATAGTATCGAAATAAAATTGTCGTTCGGCCGGAATAGGCGAAAATCAAGACGAAAGCTGAACCAGCCAGAGCATCGCCAATCAAAATGTTTTGAGAGGTAAACGAAAGCGTTTGGCGGCTCGTTATGAGGGTTTGTACATAATGCTGCATGCTACCATGGCGGCTGTTTTTTATAGCGGTAGCAAACTGAGTTGATGCTGAGTCAAAAGTGGGTCGGCAGTGATTCAATGATGATTTGGAAGGGTTCGAGTGGTGAGTACGAATGGCATGCTAAATAAATGTTTCGGCAACGTATTGCTGGGTTGTGGCCTGGCATTACTGGCGGCGACGTTGACGTCGACGCCACTGCGCGCTGAGGTGGCAGTGGTGCTGAATTCAGGTGAAGGCACTATCAGCTTGATCGACAAGGTCTCGATGACCGAAACCAAGCGTATTTTCGTTGGCAAAGAACCGCATCATTTGATGGCAACGGCGGACGATCAGCAATTGATTGTGGCCAACGCCGCCTCGAATGAGCTGGTATTTCTTGACCCGCTCACAGGTGAAATTAAACGGCGACTCGAACAAATCTCCGACCCTTATCAAATTGGTTTCAGTCCGGATAAAAAATGGTTTGTGTCAGTTTCGATTCGACTGGATCGAATCGATATTTATAATGGCGCAGACTTTAAGCTGATTAAGCGTATTGCAGCTCCACGTGCGCCGAGTCATATGGCTTTCTCCAGCGACAGCAATATCGCGTTTGTGACATTGCAGGACTCTGATGAATTGGCTGCGATTGATCTTAAAACCCAAACCATAAAGTGGAAAATGCCGGTGGGCCGCATGCCTGCTGGTGCGTGGGTAACACCGGACGATAAATATGTGCTGGTCGGCATGACCGGTTCTAATTACGTCGAGGTGGTGGACTGGCGCCTGCAAAAGACCATCAAAAAAATTCCAACCGGAAAAGGTGCGCATAATTTTCTGGCGATGGGCGACGGCAAACGAATTCTTGTCAGCAATCGGGTGTCCAATACGGTCAATATTATTGATCAGTCCACTTTAACGGTGGTGGACACAATTAATGTGCCCGGTGGGCCGGATTGTATGGAGCTGACCAAAGACGGTAAACAATTGTGGGTCACTTCGCGCTGGGCTAAAAAGGTAACGGTGATCGATATGTCGAATAAGCAGGTGATCAAACAAATTCCGGTTGGCAAATCACCTCATGGTATTTATTTTTTCTCGCATTCAGCGCGTAGATAGCGCATGAAAAAATTTGTCCGGAATAAGATGCAAGCGTGCTCAATTACAGCCGCCAGAGCAATGTCAACAGCCACAGTAATGTTGGTGGCCGGACTTGCGGTCCTTCCCGGGATCGGCATGGCAGCAGATTGTAAGGGCACGGTTTATCTGACTATCGATACAGGCAATATGGCGCCTGCCGAAGCGATTGCGGCCATTCTGAAAAAGCACGATGTGAAAGCAACGTTTTTCCTCGCCAATGAAAAAACGGCAGCGGGTGGCACTTCGCTTGATCCATCCTGGAAGCTATTTTGGCAAGCGCGTGCAGATGAGGGGCATGCATTCGGTTCGCACACTTGGCGTCACTGGTATTTTCGTGGCGATCGGGGAGATAAAGTCAGCTACGTACCGTGGGGAAAAATGGCGGGTGAGATGCTTGATCAGCGACAAGTCTGCGTTGAATTGAAACAAAGTGAAGAGGCTTTTAAGGCCATGACCGGGCGCGGCTTTGATAAAATCTGGCGTGCGCCCGGCGGCAAGCTCACACCCAACACGGTTCGTTTTGCCGAGGCATGTGGCTTCAAGCATGTGCCATGGTCCCCCGCTGGATTATCAGGCGATGAACTGCCCAGTGAAAAATTTCCTGCCGAGAAACTGCTCGCGGCGCAATTGCGGGATATTAAAGACGGAGATATCTTGCTCTGGCATCTCGGTATCTGGTCACGAACAGAACCGCTTTATCCTAAGCTTGACGATCTGATAGGCGGATTAAAAGCAAAGGGTATGTGCTTCGCCAAAATTACCGAACACCCGAACTGGAAACGTTGATGTTTGAATGGATTACAAATCAGTTTGCGGCGCTTCAGGATTTCGTTTTCGAATCTGCCGTGCTGCCACTGGTGCATCAACTGGGGCTAGGCGGATATGCCGAGCAGGCATTTGACTGGACCGAATTTTTTTTGATTGGTGCGCTGGAAATTCCGTTGCTCTTTATTATTCTGGGAACGCTGGAAAAATGGCGCCCTTTAGAAGTGAGCACTGATCAGGTGGAAAGAAATACCGATATTTTTTATACTTTCCTGCATCGGCTGGGCTTTGTGCCGCTTATGCTTTTTTTGCTGATGACACCACTCGTTGATAGCCTCGATGGCTGGCTGCGCATGCAGGATATAATTCCGCCGAAGCTGGAAGACGCGCTGCCGTTTTTGCATTCATCGCCGCTTTTAAGTTTTATTTTCTATCTATTCATTCTCGATTTTTTAGGATACTGCCTACATCGCGGTCAGCATCAAATCAATGTTTGGTGGGCGTTGCATAGCCTGCATCATTCGCAGCGCCACATGAGTTTTTGGTCAGATGATCGCAATCATTTGCTGGATGATTTTTTAATAGACGGTGCGTTTGCGCTGGCGGCCTTGTTGATCGGGGTGGCGCCGGCCCAGTTTGTCACCATTGTGATTGCATCACGTGTGCTACAAAGTCTGGCGCATGCGAATCTGCGCCTGTCATTTGGCCGTATAGGCGAATATCTACTGGTAAGCCCCCGATACCATCGAGTACATCATGCGATGGGCTTGGGTCACACAGGTTTGCATCAAGGATGCAATTTTGCAGTGTTGTTCCCAATGTGGGATGTATTATTTCGTACCGCCAATTTTGAAAATATTTATCCGGCCACCGGCGTAAGTGACCAACTCGAAGGCCGGGACTACGGCAGCACTTTTTTATCGCAGCATTGGCTCGCGCTTGGTCGTGTCAAGCGCAGCATCAACGACAGCATTAAGTAGCGCATGAAGCTGATTTTTTTTCGTCAATAGACGCTACTTCAAGTGTTTATGGGCATCCATGAATTATGCAATCATCGAACGCAACATTTTTCCGTTATCAAGATCGCAACACCGGAGTGCAATATGAAGATTAAATACTTGTTCCGTATCGTTGGTTTTAACCTGCTGTCGGCGCTGAGCTTAACGGCGCTGCTGGCGGTAGCCCAGGAAATGCCGTCGCGCTATAAAGCTTTTGATAGCGTGGAAGTGCCCACTGCGACGATGCGGTTACGGTCAAGCAATGCACCTACCCACCGTGTTGCGCTTGCGCCGACCAAACAGGCTATGCAGGAAGCGGCTGCCAGCGCCAAAGGTCTCCGCAAAGAGAAATCAGTGTCAGCACTAGCCGGGCTGGATGCTGAGCCGCCTGTAGCGCCTTATTATGTGGGCCCAGTATTTGAAAGCGGCATGGCGGCTACCCGTCTGGTCTGGCAGGCCGTGGCAGACGGTAATGTCACCCACGTCACGGTATCGTCGGAAGGTGCTAAGGGTATTCGCGCCAAATTATTACTGCCGCGCGGATTAGGTTTTGGCGAAATTCGGGTAGCAGCATCACTGGCTGGCGTGGCTGAGGCATTGCCGCTTAACCTGGCACAGGACGGTGTGTTGTGGACGCCTTACACCGAAGGTGGTTCCCAGGTCATTGAAATTTTTACACCACAAAAAGTGAGCGACGTATCCATACAGGTGGTTAGCGTTTCGCATTTTATCGAATCATTGGCGGCAGGAACATACGCTAAACCACCGGGCGAAGCTTCTGTGCCCACTGCGGGCTCATGCACCATTGATGTGGTGTGCCCATCCACCAGTTCAGCGCTCGACGCCGCGATTTCCGACCGCAGCAATTCGGTCGCGCGGCTTAATTTTGTCAGCAAGGGCGGCAACTATTTGTGCTCTGGCACGCTGATCAATTCGAATATTTTCCCCGCGCCGTTTTTTCTGACTGCCAATCATTGCATCTCAACGAATGCCGAGGCCGCTAGCGTGTCGACCGTATGGTTTCGTAAAAACGCGACTTGTGGCGCGGGCGTACCGAACGAAAACAGCGCATTTTTTCCGGGGCAAATTACGCTGTCCGGCGGCGCGCAGCTTATTTTTACCAATCAGATGGCCGATGGCACGCTGCTGCGCTTGAATCAGACCCCGCCCAACGGCGTTGTTTATGCGGGCTGGAATGCCGCTTTGATGGCGAATGCTGATGCGGTGGTTTCGATCAGCCACCCTACAGGTGCGCCCATGAAGTGGGCCTTGGGCACGGTCAACGTTATTGATAAAAATGGTTTGCCCAATCCCAATTCAACCAATGGACAGCTCGGGCTGCAAGGCTACAACCAGCAGATGTACGGAATATTTTTTACCCAGGGCATTATCGAAGGCGGCTCATCCGGCTCCGGCATTTTCACTTTGAGCAACGGTGGTTTGCAACTTCGAGGCATTCTGTCCAGCAGTACCTTGCGCAATGGCACGTCACTTTCATGCAGCAATTTGAATGAAAATTCAAACTATGGTCGTTTCGAGATTTTGTATGAGCAAATCAAACCATTTTTAAATGGGCAAAGCCAACCTGCGAGCGATGATTTTCCCAATCAGCCGAGCGCGTCGGGGCCGGTACTGCCGCTGAATAGCAGCTTGAATGCAACGCTCAATTACATCGGCGATCTGGATGTATTCCGCGTCGTGATCACGGAGGCTGGTCAACTCTCTGTTGGCAGCCGCGGGCTGGATGCTGTGGGAGCTAACCTTGACACCATCGCGATCATGCTGCAGGCAGATGGCTCTTGTATGCCCAAGCCCGGCAACGCGGTAGAATGTGATAAAAACGCTACCAATGATGATGCATCGGCAACCGATACCAACTTTCTGATTAAAGATATTGTGGTTCAGCCTGGCACTTATTACATCAGTGTCGGTATGTGGGACCCGCAAACTGTAACGCCCAACGGCTATCAGGTGTATTCAATTTTTGTTCCCGCCAATTTACCGCCGCCGCTGGCCTCACAGACGATTACCTTCAATAATCCTGGAAGCCGCGCTTTAAGTAGCGGCACGGTTGCGTTTACCGCTACGGCATCATCAGCATTGCCCGTCACGGTGGTGAGCTTGACGACGGCGGTATGCAGCATTTCGGGTAGCAATATTGTTTTGTCGGGTGCCGGTGTTTGTACAATCACGGTGGATCAGTCTGGCAACACGACTTATGCAGCCGCCACGCAGGTCTCACAAAGCTTTATCGTCTTCACCGCGCAACCACTTTCCAAACGTGGCGCCATCGATATTGACGGCAACGGTAAAAGTGTATTGCTGGTACGTTCCGCAAGCGCGCAATTACTTGGTGGCCGCCTGGTTAACAATCAATTTGTATTTTCCATGCAGGCCGATCCTGGTGCAGCTTACCGCTTGGTCGGTGCAACCGATTTTGACGGTAACGGCAAATCAGATCTTGCCTTTCAAAATCCAACCCTGCTGGATAGTTTTGGTAAATCCAGCGTGCTAGCCTGGAATGATTTTTTACCTGCAAATCAGCGTGCGATTCGTGATGTGAAGCCCGTGTGGGATGTGCAGGCCGTGGGCGATTTGGATGGTGATGGCTTTGGTGATTTGGTTTGGCGTTATGTTGTGCCGAATTCGCCTGATACCGGCGTTTCCTACATCTGGTTTACGAATGGCTTAGCCGATCCCATTGTCAGAAAACGGGGTGGTGCACCACTCGATTGGAGGCTGCTCGGTGCGGCAGATCTAAATGGTGATAACGCTGCTGATATGATTTATATCAGCCCGGCAGGCGCAATTCGTGCGCTCATGGCCACGGCGGCGCGCACCTGTGCGAATTTTTCAGCAGGCACCCTGCCAGCAGGCTACACCGCGCTTAAGTTGGCGGATTTCACCGGGGGTCGTCGCGGCGATATTCTGATTCGTAATCAAGCGGGCATTACCAGTTTGCTATCTCTCAATGCGGTCGGCATGCCGCTGCCGCCTTTTACGGGCGATCCGAATAATCGAGAGGTCACCTGTACCGCCAGCGCTTTGGTTATCGCGAGCACCACTATTGGCTTGCCTTTTGCTGATCCTTCATGGCAGTTTTATGCATCGGGCGATTTTAATGGTGATGGCATATTTGATATGGTGTGGCTGCGTCCGAACGGGACGCTAACCGTTTGGCTCATGGGCAACAACGGAGTGGTGCAGACCGTGATCGATAATGCGGGCGCGGCGCCATTGGGATATACCGTGTTTCAGCCTTAAAAAGACTTGAAAAATTGGCGGCGCCGATTTGTTTTTTGTGCGTCAACATTAATTAAAAAAAGGGCGCGATTATCGTGCCCTTTTTATTTCCAGCGCCATCTGTATTTTGCGATCAAAGCGGCGGATAAGTGCAGCGTATAATTCGCGTTCTTGCAGTTTTCTATTTAGGTGTTGCCTGCGATCTAATTGAGGGCGACCGTTTTTTGACATGACTCATATTGCGCGCCATGACGACAGCACTCACCCCATCATTAACCACACCCGCCGCGCCACTGACTTTACCGACAGCGATAATTGAATCGCTCGACCATGAGGGCCGTGGGGTGGCGCATGTGGATGGCAAGGCGGTGTTTATTGAAGGTGCGTTGCCGCGTGAGCGCGTGATTTATCAGGCGTCGCGGAAAAAGAAAAATTTTGAAACCGCGAAGTTGATCTCGATTCTGCGCGAGGCGCCCGAGCGGGTGAAGGCGAAATGTGTTTATTACGAACTGTGTGGTGGCTGCTTATTGCAACATGCAGATTATGCTTTGCAAGTGGCGGCCAAGCAGCGGGTACTGGAGGATAATTTGGCGCGCATTGGCAAGGTTGAATGCGAACGTATTTTGCCCCCGATCTATGCAGCGCAGTGGCAGTATCGTCATCGTGGGCGGCTCTCGGTTAACTACGTCGCTAAAAAAGGCGGTGTGCTAGTCGGCTTTCGTGAGCGGAAATCGAGCTTTGTGGCGGATATGAAATCCTGCGAAGTATTAGCCGGTGGCGTGGGTCAAATGATTGAACCGCTGCGGGTGCTGATGACCAGTCTCGATATTCGCGATCGCATGCCGCAGATTGAAGTCGCGGTCGGCGAGCGTACCACGGCACTGGTTTTGCGCCTGCTGGATGCGCTGACGCCAGGGGATGAAGCCAAGCTCAAGGTATTTGCAGATACGCATCGTATTCAATGGTGGGTGCAGGTGAAAGGGCCGGAAACAGCGGTGCCGTTTTACCCTTTGGATGCGCCAGATCTTACTTACACTTTGCCCGAATACGATCTGGATATGCTGTTTCGTCCGACTGAATTTACGCAAGTTAATCACGCCGTGAATCGTCTGATGGTGGCGCGCGCCATGCGTTTGCTCGATCCGCAGCCAGGTGAAAAGATTGCGGATTTGTTTTGTGGGCTGGGTAATTTCAGTTTGCCAATCGCCCGTCTGGGTGCGCATGTTATCGGTGTGGAAGGCAGCGCATCGCTGACCGAACGGGCTGAACAGAATGCGCGGCGGAATAGTCGTGGTGGTGGCGGTGAATCATTAATTGAATGCTCCACTTTTTTCCCGGCTGATTTGTATACCGATCAGGAAGCTGCCATGCGACGCATCCCGGCCGTGAGCAAAATGCTGATTGATCCGCCCCGCGATGGCGCGCTGGAAGTCTGTAAATTGTTAGGGCGCGACAACCGCCCAGAGCTAAAACGCATCGTCTATGTTTCCTGCAGCCCCGGTACGCTGGCGCGGGACGCAGGCGAGCTGGTGCATTCACAGGGTTTCAAACTGAAAGCGGCAGGCGTGGTGAACATGTTTCCGCATACCGCGCATGTGGAATCGATTGCGTTGTTTGAACGGGATGACTGAGCGCGCGTTCTTGCTGCGGGACTTAGTGCAATGAAAACGGCCTCAATTACTGAGGCCGTTTTATTTAAAGCAGGATTTACGGGCGGAGTATTGTTTAGTTGCGATTACCGGTAACCGCCATCAGCAAACGCAGCAGGCTGGTAAAAATATTATAAATGCTGACGTAGATGCTCAAGGTTGCACTGATGTAGTTGGTCTCGCCGCCATGCACCACACTGTTAATCGTGTAGGCAATAACGAGTGACGAAAATAAAATAAAAGC